>JAJYKO010000113.1 GCA_021788565.1 Chloroflexota bacterium | reverse complement strand
CCCACATCTACCGGTCCGCCGCCCGCGAGAAGGCCGCGCTGATCGACGTCGACCTGGAGGTAGCGCGTGGTAGCTGCGTCGCGATCATCGGTACGAACGGCTCCGGCAAGTCCACGCTGATCCAGCATTTCAACGGGCTGCTCCGCCCCACCTCGGGCTCGATCACCGTCGACGGCGTGGACGTGGCTGCCGCCGGCCGGACGGAGTTGACGCTGCTGCGGCGGCGCGTGGGGATGCTCTTCCAGTTCCCCGAGGCCCAGCTGTTCGAGCGCACCATCTACGCGGACGTGGCCTTCGGTCCGCAGCGGCTGGGCCTGCCGCGCGGCGAGATCCACGATATGGTTCTCGCTGCCCTGGAGACGGTGGGACTACCCCCCGGCGAATTCGCCGAACGCTCCCCCTTCGAATTGAGCGGCGGTCAGATGCGTCGCGTGGCGCTGGCAGGGGTGCTGGCTGCTTCGCCCACCTTGCTGGTGTTGGACGAGCCCACCGTCGGGCTGGATGCCGAGGGGCGAAGCGAGTTCTACTCCTACCTCTGGCGGGCTCGGGAGAGGGAGGGCGCCACAATTGCGCTGGTCTCCCACGACATGGCCGAGGTCGCGTCCCTCGCCGACCGTGTCTTCGTGCTCCACGAGGGGCGGCTGGTGATGGAGGGGGCTCCCCGCGACGTCTTTGCCAGGGGCGAGCAGCTCCGCGGGTGGGGACTGGTGCAGCCGCCCCTGGTGGAGCTGCTGGGAGCCCTCCGTCAGCGGGGAATGCCGATCCCTGAGGATGTGTGCACGTTAGAGGGGGCGCTGGAGTCCCTGAAGGGGGTCCGGAGAGGGACATGCTCGAAGACCTGTCGTTAGGGATCTACTATCCTGGTAGGAGCATACTGCACCGGCTGCGAGCCCGAACCAAGCTAGTCGCGTTGCTGTGGCTGGCGCTGTTGCTGGTGGTCGCCGACCGTCACCGGTGGCAGTTTGCGCCCTACGTAGCGGTCGTGATGCTGACCCTCGCCGCCGTGGCGGTGTCCGGCGTTCCCCCGCGTGCCATCTGGCGCCAGCTCCGGCTGCTTCTGCTGGCCGTGGCGATTGGCTCAATACCCGTGGTCCTGTTCACCGAGGGGACTCCGCTACGCACCATTGGTCCGGTGGTGGTCACCAACGAGGGGATGTGGCTGGTGTTCGTGCTCTTCGTCCTGCTGCCGACGCTCTTCACGTTGTCGATGCTGCTGACCATGACCACGCCGCCAGTCGCGATGCTGGAGGGGATGACGATCTTGCTGGCGCCGCTGCGGCGACTCCGGCTGCCGGTGGACGACTTCGCGCTGATGACGCTGATCGCCCTCCGCTTCATCCCTACCCTTGTGGAAGAAACCGATCAGCTCATCAAGGCGCAGACGGCGCGTGGGGCCGATCTCCTCCAGGGGAAGATTCTGGACCGAATGCGGAGCATACCGGCCCTCTTCGTTCCCCTGGTGCACGGGGCGCTACGTCGGGCCGACGACCTGGCAACGGCCCTTGAGTCGCGCGGCTACGATACGGAGAACGGCCCTACCATGCTCCACGAGGGTCCGCTCGGCACGGCCGACTACGCGGCGTTCGGCATCCTCGTGCTGATCGCGATTGTGACCTTCGCCTTTTAGCCTTCCGATACCAGTCCCACCAGGCTCTCCGCCCTCAGCTCGCTGTGCGCGGCGATCAGGTCGAAGTCGCGGTCCGCGTGGAGAAGGACTATGTTGTTACGGATGGCGACAGCAGCCAGTAGAAGATCGGGTGCACCAATCGTGACTCCTCTGCGGCGCAGGGAATACCCGATGTGGGCGGCAGTTGCCCAGTCGTCCTCTTCCACCGAGAGTCGTTCTGCTGCCTGGAGCCTCATCTGAATTCTCGCCATCTCGTTCTCGTTCTTGGCTCCCGCCACTAACTCAAGCTCGACAATGCCGCAGGTGGCAAGCTGGTCGAGCCGCAGTAGTTCCCCGAATCTCGCCTTTATGGCCTCGTTTGCTCCCCGTCGGAGTGCGAAGATCCAAGCTGAAGTGTCGACAAGATATCGGTTGCTCAAGCTAGCTCATCCGTCGCCATCGCCGAAGTTCCTCGACATCCATATCGAGGTCGTATGTCCCCAGTTCCTCGCGCAGTAGCTTGAGTTGTTGATGCCGCACCAGCTCCCGCAGCGCGAGCTCGACGGCCTCGGTCTTGGTCTTGGCGCCGCTCGCCTCCATCGCCTTTGCGAGCAGTTCCCCGTCGATGTCTAGCGTCGTTCTGCTCATGCCTATGCCTCCTTGATGCATATCAAGTATATGCATTGTCTCCCCCTGTGGCAAGCCGGTACAATCCACTCTCCTGAAACAGACACCGAGGAGCCGCAATGAACGAGTTGATGGCTCGCGCGGCGCGCGAGCTTTCCATTCCGGTCACCCAGGTGGCCAGCGCGACCGAGCTGCTGGACGCCGGCAACACCATTCCCTTCATCGCCCGGTACCGCAAGGAGGCCACTGGCGGCCTGGACGAGGTGCAGATCCAGGCGATCCAGGACCGCGTGGAGTACCTGCGCAACCTCGAGAAGCGCAGGGAGGACGTGCTCCGGCTGATCGAGGAGCAGGGCAAGCTCACCCCCGAGCTGGCCGAGAAGATCAGGGCGGCTGAGGCTCTCCATGAGCTGGAGGACCTCTACCTCCCGTACCGCCAGAAGCGGAAGACCCGCGCCAGCGTGGCTCGGGAGAAGGGGATGGGCCCGCTGGCGGAGCTGGTCGTCTCTCAGGTCGTGGTAGCGGGTAGCCTGGAAGAGCAGGGCGCGCCGTTCCTGAACGAGGAGCTCGGCCTTACGAGCCTGGAGCAGGTTTACGCCGGGGCCAGGGACATCGTGGCCGAGACGGTCGCCGAGGACGCCGAGGTCCGCGGCGCCATGCGCGACCTCTTCTTCCGTGAGGCGCTCTTCACCTCCACCCTGGCCGATCAATCCAAGGACCCTGGCCAGAAGTACACCCTCTACTACTCCTTTGCTGAGCCGGCGGGCAGGGTCCCTCCCCACCGCATACTCGCCCTGAACAGGGCTGAGAAGGAGGAGGTACTTCGAGTGGCGGTGGATCTGCCCTACGAGAAGGCTCAGCCGGTCGTCATCTCCCACTACCCGGCCAATCCGAAATCGATCTTCGCGCCGCAGCTGAGGCTGGCTCTGGAGGACGGCTACAGGCGTCTCCTCGCCCTGTCGCTGGAGCGGGAGGTCCGCGCTGCCCTCACCGACAAGGCCGAGGCTCACGCGATCACCCTCTTCGCCGCCAACCTCCGCAAGCTGCTGCTGCAGCCGCCCCTGCGGGGACAGATGGTGATGGGGATCGACCCCGGTATGCGGACCGGCTGCAAGGTGGCGGTGGTGGACGCCACCGGGAAATACCTGGAGGGAACGACCATCTATCCCCACGCCCCGCAGAAGCAGTGGCGAGAAGCCAAGGAGAGGATCCTTGCCCTGGCCGAGAAGCACGCCGTGCAGGTGGTGGCCATCGGGAACGGCACAGCCTCCCGCGAAACCGAGGCGCTGGTGGCGGAAGCGATCTCTGAGCGGCGGCCCGAGATGGCCTACGTCATGGTGAGCGAGGCAGGGGCCTCCGTCTACTCCGCCTCGGAGGTCGCCCGCCAGGAGTTCCCGAATCTGGAGGCGTCCCAGCGCGGAAACGTTTCCATCGCCCGCCGCCTGCAGGACCCCCTGGCCGAGCTGGTGAAGATCGATCCCAAGTCGGTGGGGGTGGGGCTCTACCAGCACGACGTCGATCAGAAGGAGCTGGCCAGGGAGCTTGATCGGGTGGTGGTTTCCTGCGTCAACTTCGCTGGGGTGGACGTCAACACGGCCTCCGTCTCCCTGCTCCAGTACGTCTCAGGGGTAAATCGGCGCGTGGCAGAGAACGTCGTGGCTCATCGCAACGAGCACGGCCCCTTCAAGTCCCGCGAGCAACTGAAGAAGGTCTCAGGGCTGGGTCCCGCCACCTTCACCCAGGCGGCCGGCTTCCTGAAGATCCCCGGCGCGGAGAACACACTGGACGAGACCTTCATCCATCCCGAGAGCTACGCCGTATGCCGTGCGCTGATGGAACGGCTCCCGGCAGAGCGCGACGGCGAGAGGCTTTCCCAGCGGGTCGCGCGCTTCCGAAGGGGAATGGAGGCGCGGCGCGACGGACTGGAGTCGCTGGCGGCTGAACTTGGGACCGGCGTGCCCACGCTGAGGGACATCCTGGACAACCTGGAGAAGCCGGGGCTGGACCCGCGCGATTCCCTGCCGAAGCCGATCCTCCGGAAGGACGTGCTCAAGATGGAGGACCTGAAGGAGGGGATGCTGCTTCAGGGAACGGTGCGGAACGTGGTGGACTTCGGTGCCTTCGTGGACATCGGGGTGAAGCAAGACGGGCTGGTCCACGTCTCAGAGATGGCCGATCGCTTCGTCCGCAACCCGCTGGACGTGGTGGGCGTCGGCGACGTCGTGTCGGTGCGGGTGCTGGGTGTGGACCTGGCCCGTGGCCGCATCCAGCTCTCCATGAAGGGGGTTGGGTGATGGTGGCTGGGTGGTTATTCCTCAAGACCCGCGCCGGAAATACGGTTTGAGGGGGATGGTTCAGGAGGGAGGGCAGATGGGGTTACAGTCGGGGAGGGCGAGCCTCCCGGCGAGCCGCCACGTCGGTAGGAAACTGGCGGCTCAGCAGGAGCTTCGCCCTCCCATCGTCCTCCCGAGCCCTCAGCGGCACTGCGACCCCAACGCTGAACCATGCCGTTTGAGGCCGGGGGCGCGGGTTCAGGTGGTGGACTACGGCGCCACGCTGGCCTGTTTTCACGCCGAGCCCGTGGGATAACCGCGACTCTACCAGGTTGTCCCCGTGGCGCGGGCGCCCAGCGGGAGAGCCAGCAAAGAGGGGGCACGGAGGACGGGAACCGATGCGGTTGTCCCCTCTCCAGGAGCTCAATTCGTGAAGTCGCAGGTGTAGTACACACGCCCGTCGGCCGTTCGGTAGACGCCGATGCCGACCTTCACGAAGTCGCGGTTTAGGATGTTCACCCTGTGGCCGTCGTCTGGCGGAGTCTCTGCCATCATGCCGTTGTGGTTCGCTCTTACTCCGTCGAGGGTCGATGGGATCCCTTTGCTCATGCCAATGTTTTCACCGTCAGCCGTGTAGTGGATGCCCGCGGCGGCCATGCGGTCAAGGGGACTCTTGCCATCGGGGGTGACGTGAGCGAAATAGTTGCGGTCGCCCATATCCTTTGAGTGTCCGCGTGCTACGGAACGTAGAGTAGGATCCATGACGAGGGGAGCCACCCCAAACTGAGCGCGGCTCGCGTTCAGCATACCCAGGGCGGCATTCTCGACTGCTGCATCGAACTGGTTGGCAGCCGGGTCCGGCAGCGCGAGCGCCGAGGCCTGGACCGGGGCGATCTGCTGGCCACGGTCATCGTACTCCCATGGGAAGCGAGCGTCGTTGGACCTCTCCTGGACGCCGTAAGGGCCGTTCACCCAGGTCATGCTTCCGTTGGTGAAGGCCGTCCAGTTGTCCGCTTTTCGCCAGACCATGAGCCCCGTCGTGGTCAACTGCAACCCGTCTCCGTTCGCGCTGTGGTGCTCGTTTTCTATCGGGGTGCCGACCACGTTGGGGACCTGAGACGCCATGGCGGCGAAGCCGAGCTGGAACCGAACGGACACGCCGTCGGGAGCGGCGTAGGTCGCGACGGGCAGGGCCAGCATCAGTAGTGCAAAGAGAACACAATAGCGGCGCATCGTACGATTCCTGAGATGGACGGGTGGAGAGCGGACTCAGGCGGAATACCCGAGCACAGGTAATTGTCGCGGCATGCAGGAGCCGAGTCAATAGGCAATTGGTGCTACGCGGCTGCGAAGAGGTCCAGAGAGGTCCAGGACTGCATCCACCTGGTGGATGCAGTCCTGGATAGTCCCGAAGAGGAGATGGAGCCGGAATAGCCCGCCCACCTACGCCATGGCCGCCTCCATCTCCACGTCGCGGAACTGGCGGCGGTAGAGGTCGGCGTAGAGGCCGCCGCGCTCTAGAAGCTCGGTGTGGGTACCGCGCTCCACGATCCGCCCGTCGTCGATCACCAGCACCTGATCCGCGTTTCGGATGGTGCTGAGGCGGTGCGCGATGACGAAGCTGGTCCTCCCTTTCAGCAACTCTGCCAGGGCCTGCTGGATCAGCATCTCCGTGCGCGTGTCCACGGAACTGGTGGCCTCGTCCAGGATCAGGATCCCTGGGTTGGCGAGGATGGCACGAGCAAATGCAACCAACTGCCGCTGTCCCTGGCTGATGGAGCCCCCTCGCTCGCCCAGCATCGTCGCATATCCCTGCGGCAGGCGCGAAATGAAGCCGTGGGCGTTGGCGAGGCGTGCTGCCTCCTCCACCTCCTCATCCGTGGCGTCCAGCCGGCCGTAGCGGATGTTGTCCCCGACTGTGCCCGAGAACAGGAAGCTGTTCTGGGGCACCATGCCCAGCTGGCTCCGCAGCGAAGCGATGGTGACGTCCCGTACGTCGTGGCCATCCACCGTCACCCGTCCGCCCGTAACGTCGTAGAAGCGTGCGATCAGGTTGGCTACGGTCGTCTTGCCGGCACCGGTCGGGCCCACCAGAGCGACGGTCTGGCCGGGCTCTGCCACCAGGCTGACCCCGTGGAGCACGGGGTGCATCGGATCGTAGGCGAAGTCCACGTTCTCGAACTCAATGTGCCCCTTGATCGGCGGCAGTGGCTTGGCGTCGGTGGCATCTACCATCGTCTCCTCTGTGTCCAGCAGGTCGAAGATCCTCTCCCCGCCGGCCAGTGCCGACTGCGCCTGCGCGTAGAGCTGGGTAATCTGCTGGATTGGCCAGAAGAACTGCTGCACGTAGCCCAGGAACGCCACTACCACGCCGATGCTCACACTGCCGGTGGCCGCCAGGTAGCCGCCGAAGGCGACAACTATGACGGTGGCGACGGTGCTCAGGATGTCCATGGCCGGCGAGAAGGCGGAGGTGACGACCCTGGCGCCTACGTTCGCGTCCCTGTTGGCGGCGTTCCTCTGAGCGAACCGTGCCTGGTTCAGCCCGGTCCGGTTGAATGCCTGGGCCACCTTGATGCCCGCGATATCCTCCTGAAGGTCGGCTGAGACGTCGCCGATGGTCTCCCTGGTCTTCCGGAAGGCGCGCCGCGCCAGCCCCGCGAAGAAGTTAGTGGCGAGCAGCATCACCGGTATCACGCTGCTGGCGGCCAGCGCCAGCGGCCAGTAAAGGGCGAACATGGCAGCCACTATCCCTACCAGCCCCATCAATCCGGCCAGCGCCTGCACCAAACCCATGCTGAGCAGGTTGTTGATGGTATCCACGTCGTTGACCAGGCGGGACATCAAGTCACCCGCGTCGTGCTTGTCGAAGTAGCTTATGTGGAGCCGCTGAATCTTCCGGATGATCTCGCCGCGGATACGGGCTAGGGCCATCTGCCCGACCCAGCCCATCAGGTAGCCCTGGAGCACCCTCGAGAGCATGGCGCCGACGTAGCTACCCAGCAGCAGAAGCATGATTATCGCGAGGCCCTTGCGGTCGCCACGGCTGATGAACTCGTCGACCGCCCGCCCGATGAGGTAGGGGGAGGCGGCCCCGAGGGCCGCACCGGTAACGGTGAACAGCAGCACCGCCAGGATCCGGAGCTTGTACGGCGCGACGTAGCCGAGCAGCCGCCTGGAAACTGCCATGCTGTCGGTGGCGCGCCCCTCCGGCAGGTTGGCCTGATGCGCGAAATGTCCTCCTCGGAACATGGCTAGTTGCCCTCCTTCGTCGGTCGAGAGTGGGAGAGTGGGAGAGTAGGAGAGTGGGAGATAAGCACCTCTCCGTCCTCTCTCCCGCTCGCCCCGTCGCTCCCTCGCCCAATCGGCACCAGCTCTAGCTGCGTGTCGTCCCGCAGCTGAGAGGCCACGATCTCGCCGTAGAGGCCGTTGGTGGCCAGCAACTCCTCGTGGGTGCCCTGAGCGACGACCCGCGCCCCGTCCAACATGAGGATCTTGTCGGCGTCGCGCACACTGCTGATCCGCTGAGCGATGATGAAGCTGGTGCGGCCGGCCAGCAGGCTGTCCATGGCTCGTTGGATCTGATACTCGGTTTCTGCGTCCACGGACGAAGTGCTGTCGTCTAAGATCAGCACCCGCGGGTTCAGCAGGAGCGCCCTGGCGATGGCGATCCTCTGCATCTGGCCTCCGCTCAGACCGATGCCGGTCTCGCCAATGCGCGTGTCGTACCCCTGCGGCTGCTCCAGGATGAAGTCGTGTGCCTGGGCGATTCTCGCCACCCGCTCGATCTCCTCCTGGGCGGCGTCGGGCACACCGTAGGCGATGTTCTCTCGAATAGTCCCGCTGAAGAGGACCGTGTCCTGAAGCACCATGCCGATCTGCGATCTCAGGCTTTCCAGCGTCACATCCCGCACGTCGTGGCCGTCCACCATCACGCGACCTCCACGGACGTCGTAGAACCGGGGTATCAGGTTGATGATAGTGCTCTTGCCGGCCCCCGTGGTGCCCACCACGGCCACCGTCTCGCCCGGCTCCGCGACGAAGCTGATGTGGCTCAAGGCGTCCTGCTCGGCTCCCACGTATCGGAAGCTCACGTCGTCGAATGCTACCCGGCCCTCGATGGGCGGCAGAGGCACGGCATCCGGCTTGTCCTGGACCTCGCTCACGGCGTCGAGTACCTCGAACACCCGCTGGGCGGAGGCGCCAGCGCGCGACATCATGGCGGCCAGCATTCCCAGCATGAAGATCGGCATCATGAGGAAGCCGAGATAGGTGTTGAAGGCCACCAGCTCGCCGAGGGAGAGGGAACCCCCGATTACCTCGTTGCCGCCGTACCACATGACGATGAAGGTCCCAACGTTGGCGAAGAAGAAGATGAGCGGGAAGGTGGTGTTCACGGCCCGCGTCACGGTTATGTTCTGGGTCAGCAGCTCGTCGTTCGCCCTGTCGAACCGCTCTGTCTCGTAGCTCTCCCGCGCGAAAGCCTTCACCACCTTGACCCCCGCGAGGTTCTCCTGGAGCACGGTGTTTAGTGCTCCCAGCCTCGCCTGCACCAACTTGAAGAGGGGCTGCACCGTCCGGATGAAGCGGCCGAAGACGGCGAAGATGAAGGGAATGATGATCAGCGAGGCCAAAGCGAGCCGCCAGTTCATGAAGAGCAGCACGGCGAAACTGCCGATCAGCATCAACACGGCGCTCGCGAGCTGCAGGAAGCCCTGCCCGATGAACTGACGCACCATCTCGACGTCGCTGGTGACCCGGGTCATCAGCTGACCGGTCTGGGCTTGATCGTGGAAGCTGAAGCTAAGGTTCTGCAGCTTGTTGTAAAGGTCGTTGCGCATATCGTAGGCGACGCCCTGGGAGGTCTTCTCCGAGAGGTAGCCTTGCAAGAAGGTGAACAGCCCCCTAACAGCTGATACCCCCAGCAAGCCCGCCGATGCCCACAGGATGGCAGTCCAGTCCCGACCGGTAATGCCCTGGTCCACGGCGAGCCGGATGAACTGGGGCGCCGCCAGGTTGGAGACGGACACCAGCACCAGGCTCACGAAGGCGATGGTGGCGGTACGCCACTGTGGGGTCAGATATCGAAGGGCGCGTCGGAGTGATTTCATAAGCAAGTCCTCGGCAATTAGCAATCAGCTATCAGTCGGTAACCGTATCGCAAGGAATATAGTGGCAAGCAATCGCGCGTTTGTCCTATCGTCTTCCCTAAACGCTGGGATCCTCTTCAGCAGTGCCAGTCTGATCGTGTTCAGCCGCCAGTTTCCACAGCGCTGAGCGTTGACTCTGACGGCCGAAAGCCCGCCTCAGCGCCGCCATCCCCTTCTCCAGGCAAGCTAGATCCTGAGGCTCCACCTCCCGAAGGATCTCCTCTGAGATTCGGTTGACCTCGGTGCTCAATTGGGCGGCGACGCATCTGCCGGTGTCTGTGAGGCAGGGGACACTTGCGCGCCGGTCAGTCGGGTGTGGTCTTCGCTCCACGAGCCCGAGTCGCTCCAGGGATTGAAGGCTGCGGGTCACGTTCGCCGGTACGACGCGGGCGTGGTCTCGGAGATCATGGACCTTGATGCCCTCGCGGTGGTTCAGGCCGATGAGGATCATGGTTTGGGTACGATTCAGGCCGTAGCTGGCAAGGCGGTGTTCGACCAGGTGGTCGAGGTAATGCCCGGCGAACACGAGTTGCAGGGCTAACGGCGCCTGCGGCGGCCGCCCTTCCATCGTCACAGCCCTCCATAGTATATTTACTTGCGCACGCAAGTAAATATACCCCTCCTGGAGCTCCCCGTCAAGCGGCGGTACGCCACCCTACGCCACGCGGCGCATCCCGTGCAGCGGGGGCAGGCTCCGCTCGATCCGCGGCCGCACCGCCTCCAGCCACGACGGCAGCATCAGCCCCGTGCCCAGCTTCTGCTCGGGCTCGTCCACCGTAAAGCCAGGGGGAT
>JAJYKO010000112.1 GCA_021788565.1 Chloroflexota bacterium | reverse complement strand
CGCCATGGCCATCGCCAGGGAGTTGGGAATCCTGAGCGATGACACTCGGGTGATGACCGGCGAGGAGTTGAACAGGATATCCGACGAGGAGTTCCTCCGTAAGGTCGAGGACGTGGACGTATATGCCCGGGTCTCCCCGGTTCACAAGGTCAAGATAGTGGAAGCGCTGAAGGCCCGAGGGCACGTGGCGGCCATGACCGGTGATGGCGTGAACGATGCACCAGCCCTCAAACGCTCTAACATCGGCGTCGCCATGGGGATCACGGGAACCGACGTTTCCAAGGAGACGGCTGCGATGGTGCTGACGGACGACAACTTCGCCAGCATCGTGTCAGCGGTGGAAGAGGGCAGGATCATCTACAGCAACATCCGCAAGTTCGTCTTCTTCCTGCTCTCCTGCAACGTGGGAGAGATCCTCGTCGTGTTCCTGGCCATGATTGTCGGCCTGCCTGTTCCCCTTCAGCCCATACAACTGCTGTGGCTCAACCTGCTGACCGATGGCTTGCCGGCCCTAGCCCTGGGGATGGAGAAGGGGGACCCGGACATCATGGACCGTCCGCCTCGCCCCGCGAAGGAGTCGATCCTCAACCGGGAGATGCAGGTTGGGATCGTGGTCCAGAGCATAGCCATCGCCGCGGCAACCCTGGGGGCTCTGCTGATCACCATGTGGCAGAATCCTGGAGATATCGTCGCGGCGCAGACCATGGCGTTCACGACGCTGGTGGGCTCGGAGTTGCTACGAGCCTACACCTCCAGGTCCGAACGGCAATCCCTCTGGTCTATGGGCGTTTTCTCTAACCGCTTCATGGTCGGGGCGACGATTCTGTCGTTCCTGCTGCTGCTGGGCCCTCTCTACCTACCCGGGCTGCAGGAACTGTTCGAGGTGGAATCGCCCCTGTTAGTGGACTGGCTGTATGTTCTGCCGCTGATGTTCGTGCCGTTCACGGCTGCTGAGATCGCCAAGGCATTCCTGCGCCGAATGGACGCGGATCGCAGGGACGAACCATCCTTGAAGAGGGCAGTCACGGCCTGACCCGAATGGATATGGGGCCGGGAGACCGTGGGTTCCGGCCCCTGACCTGGGAATTGCTCGTATGAAAGCAGCACAATGGATTCTGATAGCGTTGGTAGCCGTAGCCGCCCTCTCGGCCCGTGACGTGGCGAGGGACGCGGTGCTTCCGGCAGGAGAACCGGCGACGAAGTCGGTGGAACTGAGCCGGGCCGTGGCGCTCGTCCGAGATGGCGCGATAGCCAGGGTCGCGGTGGTCGGTGACAGGATAGAGATGGTCGATCGGTTCGGAAAAGGCCTTACCACCCGGAAAGAACCGAATGTCTCCTTCCTGGAAACCCTGCGAGGATACGGCGTCACCCCGGACCAGATATCGGCCGTCAGTATGGACGTGCGGCCCGGTTCTGGTTGGCCGGCAGACGGCGTAGTCCTGGGCCTTGCGCTGGCGGGACTGGTGGCGCTCGGCATGTTCATGCTCCGACCGAAGTTGAGCCGGGTTGCGCAGGGCAATCCCTTCCTGGCCTTTCGCAAGAGTGGCGCCCGCGAGCAGAGCGGCGGTCGGAACTGCCTGACCTTCGAAGACGTGGCCGGTGCGGAAGACGCCAAGCAGGAGTTCCGCGAGGTGGTGGAGTTCCTGCGCTCTCCGGACCGATTCTCGGCGCTCGGCGCCAGAATGCCCCGAGGTATCCTCCTGACCGGAGCCCCGGGCACCGGCAAGACCCTTCTGGCCAGGGCGACCGCCGGGGAGGCCGGCGTGCCGTTCTTCGCCTGTAGCGGCTCCGAGTTCGTGGAGATGTTCGTGGGTGTGGGGGCAGCCCGCATCCGTGACCTCTTCGAGTGCGCCAAGAAGAAAACCCCCTGCATCATCTTCATCGACGAGATCGATGCGATAGGCCGGAAGAGGAACGCAGGCTCCTCCAACGAAGAGCGCGATCAAACCCTCAACCAGATCCTGGCGGAGATGGACGGTTTCGAGCAGAATTCTGCTGTGGTGGTGATGGCGGCTACCAACCGCCCCGACATCCTGGATTCCGCCCTCCTGCGCCCAGGCCGCTTCGACCGACGGATCGTGGTCGGCATCCCTGACCTGAAGGATCGTCTGGCGATTCTGCGGATCCACTCTCGCCGGAAGCCGCTGTCCCCGGAGGTGGATCTGGCTCAACTGGCTCGGCAGACCATGGGCTTCTCCGGTGCTGATCTTGAGAACGTGATGAACGAGGCCGCGCTACTGGCGGGCAGGCGGCACGCCGAACGGATCGGGGCCGTCGATCTGGAGGAGGCCGTGGATCGGGTGCTGATAGGCCTGGCCCGTAAGAGTCGCGTGATCAGCGAAAAGGAGAAGTGGATTACTGCCTACCACGAAGCCGGGCACGCCCTCGTCGCTCGGGAATTGCCGGGGGTGGATCCCGTCCAGCGAATCTCCATCATTCCAAGGGGGAGGTCGGGCGGCCACACCAGGCTGCTGCCGATTGAGGACCGGCAGCTGTGGGGTAAGTCGGAGCTTGAGAAGGCGATATCTTTCATCCTCGGTGGAATGGTAGCCGAAGAGTTGGAGTTTGGAGAGATGACCACCGGCTCTGCCTCGGATCTGGGGGAGGCCACAGCCATTGCTCGGAAGATGGTGTGCGTCTTTGGCATGAGTTCGGCGCTCGGTCCACTGACCCATGGATGTGGCGAGGATGCCCCGTGGGTGGGGCAACTAAGCGACGAGATGGCCCGGGCTGCCGACGAAGAGACGAAGAAGCTGCTGGAACAGCGGCGGGACGTTGCATCCAGAATCCTTCGCGCTAACCGCGCACGTTTGCGCCTGCTGGCCGAGAGGCTGGTCGAGCGAGAGACGCTGCAGGGGGATGAGCTCGCGGCTTTGCTGGACGGCGCATCCGCCACGGACCTGATCAGCCCCGGGCCGATCCCGCTGAGCCGCCTCTCCGCTCCGGTTATCTAGTGGCGCATCCGGCCAGCCCTCGCACCTTGTAGTCGCGGGCTGAAGGCTGCGGCTACACTTGTGCAGCCAACCGGCCAGAATCGCCACTCAGTTCTTGTTGGGAGTCGATTAGTGCTCGGATCCTCCGGCCACGACGGCGGGTGAAGGGGACTCCTCGTCTTTGGCCCTGGCCTTCGCCCGGCTGTTCCTCCAGGTGGCATAGGCAGGGATCGCGATGGCGAGCACCAGCGGGACAACACCCAGCTCGATGCCTACCTGCATCTCGGAGAGGGCCTTCATGACACCCGGGATCAGGCCGGTGACGAACTGATCCTTCATCATCATCTCGCCGGCCACGTAGGCGATGGCGATGGAGCCGACGTAGACAATCCACGGGAAGCGCTCCATCAGCATCGCCACGATGCCGCCTGCGAACAGGACGATAGCCATACTGACCGCGAGGCCGACCGCCAGGATTTCCATGCTATCCCGGGCCATAGCAGCGATGGCCAGGATGTTGTCGGTACTCATGATGAGGTCGGCCACGGTGATGATCCACATGGCCTGCAAGAATGACTCAGCGCTCTTGTGCTCCGTTTCCTCCACTTCCTCCATAAGGAGTTTGTAGGCGATCCAGAGCAATAGTATGCCGCCGATGAACTGGAGCGCTGGGATCTTCAGGAGGAACGCCGCCACCACTGTCAGGATGATCCTGAGGACCACAGCGAGTCCACCACCGAAGATGATGGCCATCAGTCGCTGGCGGCCGTGCAACCTGTGGGCGGCCATGCCGATGACGACGGCGTTATCGCCGCTCAGCACGATGTTGATGACCATCACGCCCATCAGGGCGGCAAGGCCTTCTGGCGAAAAAAGCTCCATCGGTAGCGGTAACCCTCCCTTTCAATGTGCTGGGAAACGTCAGAGAATCCCAGCGGCTGCGTGCAGCGCGCCCCTGGATCACGTACCAGGTTGTTCGTGCCAGCGTTGGAGGCTACCGGCATCGCCCGTGCCCGAAGAGCGCGCTGGAATCATACCTGTCCATATAGGTTACCACAACGCTTCTTCGCGGTTTAAGTGGCTGTACTTATTTCCAAAACTGTGGTCAGGGGACAGGAAGCTGGGAACGGGGATCAGGGGTCAGAAACAGGATTGATAGGATGAACGCGGTATTTCTGCTCCGTGTCCCCTGATCTCGGACCCCTGTTCCCCGACCCCTGATCCCGATCACCGGGGGATGCCGGGGGAACTGGTGCCACCCATCCCGTCGGAGAAGTACATGGACCTTTCCACGGCGACCGGCACGTCCGAGGTCACCTTGGTCGATGCCTCCGTGTCCGGAAGCAGCTTGTTGACGTCGAGTGTGAGGATCGAGGTGGGGTTCATGCTGAAATTGCGGACCTCGGAACTCCCATCCGTCTTCATGAACGTGACCGCCAGGTTCGCCGCCTGATCGGATGGGTTCAGAACACTGATGACCTCGTGGAACGGAGCCTTGGTGGATCCCTCCGGCAGGTACCACTCACGGGCCGGCAGCGGGCTGGCCACGATGTTCTGGCCGCCCTTTCCGCCCGCGAAGTAGGTGGAGCGCTCGACGACGATAGGCTGGTCGGACTCCACTCGCGCGCCGAACCGGGTGGCCGGGATCGCCTCGTTCACATGGATGCTGGATCGGCTATTCGGTGGAATGGCGTAGTAGCTGGCCATGGTGGAGCCGTCCTCCATCATGTAGGTCACCTTGATGTTGGCGGTCGTCGCATTGGGGTTCAGGGCCAGCAGCCAGCAATCGTAACCCTTCTCGGTGGTGCCGCCAGCAAGGTACCAGGTCCTGGCGGGTTGGCTGGCCGCCAGGCCTCCATGACCGCCGCCGTTGCCGAAGTACATAGCCCGCTCGGCGATTATCGGCTGGTCAGAGGATACGATGGTGGAGAGGTCCGCGTTGGCCACGATCTCGTTGACGTAGACGCTCTGACGGAAGCCGGGCGGGACCAGAAGCGACGAAGTCACGCGCTTACCTTCCGAGGTCAGGAAGGTAAGGGTGACGTTGGCCGGTACTGTCTGAGGGTTCTGCAGCAAGATCCAGGTATCGAAGCCACTGCGCGTGTTGCCATCGGCCATGTACCAGGTCTTCGAAGGCGTGGAGGCTCCGATGGAATCGTGGCCATCGTGGCCGAAGTACATGGCGCGCTCGGCGAAGATGAGGGAGTCCGACTCCACTTTCATGGAGACCTCGGCATTGGGGACGACCTGATTTACGTAGATGGACCTGCGTGAGGTCGCCAGCAACGCCAACTCCTGGGTTTGCTGCGAGCCGTCAGCCTTCATGTAGGTGATCTTGGCCGTTGCAGGTGTAGTGTTAGGGTTCTGGAGCAGTAGCCAGAGGTCGAAGGGGCTCTCCGTGCTTCCCTCGGCGAAGTACCAGACCGTGCGAGGCAGGGCCACGGGAGGGGTGGCCGGGGCCGGGGTTGGGGTCGGACCCGGCATTGTCGGAGCCGGACTGGGTGCCTGGGCGCCCGCTGGTTTAGCAGCTAGCAGCGCCTTCCGTGCGTCGATCCGCCCGGTGCCGTAGTACTCGTCCTTTCCCGGAGCGCCCAGATCGTCAGCGGTGCTCTCTATGATTTGCGTGACCTGCTTGTTGGTCAGGGCGGGGTTGGCCGCGAGGACCAGGGCCGCGAGTCCGGACACCTCGGGCGCCGCCTCCGAGGTGCCGCTGGCGGAGACGTAGCTGCCGTAGCCTGCGCCTCGCCAGAAGGTGCTGACGATGTGGACTCCCGGCGCGCTCACCCCCACGTAGGAGTGATGCTGAGAGAAATCAGCGATCTTGTCCGACTCGTCGGTGGCTCCCACCGCCAGCACCTGTTCGAAGGCCGCGGGATAGATGACGGCGTTGTCCAGCTTTGCGGTGTTTCCGGCGGCAGCCACCAGCACGGCCCCCTTATCGTAGGCGTAGCGAACCGCGGCCGCGAGGGTCTGCGACGTGTTGGGGCTTCCGAAGCTCATATTGATGACCCGGGCACCGTGATCGACGGCATAGATGATTCCGCGGGATATCGCCGAGTCGGGGCCGACACCGCTGGAGTTGAGGACCTTCAGCGGCATAATGGGAGATTGCCAGTCCATGCCGGCTATTCCCAGGTTGTTGTTGGACGCAGCACCGATGATCCCGATGTCGTGAGTGCCGTGGCCGCTGTCGTCGGCAGGGTCAGGGGTATCGTTCAGGAAGTCATAGCCGGGAATGAGTTTTCCCGCCAGGTCGGGGTGCGTGATATCCACCCCGGTGTCCAGGACGGCCACGATCACGTTCGAGCTGCCGGTGGTGATGTTCCAGGCCTGCTCCATGCCTATCGTACGGAGGTTCCACTGGAACTGCTTGTAGAGTTGGTCGTTCGGGATCGTCATGGCGCTGCGCAGGTGGTCAGGTTCTGCCCATTCCACCTGTGGATCGCGCTTGAGGAGAGAGAGTGCTTCCGCTTTGCGTTCTGCGGGTACTCCAAGTCGAACCACGCCCAGCGCCTTGACGTGACCCGTTACGGTCACGGGAAAATCGGCATGGATAGATGCCAGAAGTTCCTGGTTGTCTCCCCGCGGCTTCACGAGCAGTTCGGCGGGAGGTGAAGCGCTCGAGATGGTTTCGGCGTGGGCGGGAGCAATCCAGTGGCTTGCTGCGGAAGGAGGCGTGAGTGGGAGGACAGCCAGAAGTGAGGAGAGGACCAGGGCCGCGATTAGGAGACAGACCCGGGCAGCGAAGGCGGACCGCTTCAACGCGTTCTCCTATTCGAGGCCCCCGAGCTCTTCCTCCAGCCTGCGGAGCTCGTCAGGCTTGATCTTAATGAAAGTGCCGCTTCCTTCCATGGCTACGGAGCCGTCGGCCAGCAGTATCTTCCCTCTGGCCTCAATGGCGCGACCGCGGTCCTTGGTCATCTCGCCCACCACCATGATCTGCTCGCCGAGGGGAATCGGCTTGCGATACTTGATGTGGAAATCAATTGTGAAAGTCCAGAACCCATAGATGAAGCCCGCCCTGCCCACCGTCTCGTCCAGGAGTGTCGCCGCGATTCCGCCATGCATTCGGTCCGGGTAACCCTGATGCTCGGGACCTGGAGTGAAGTAGGTGACCACCTGATCACCCTGCTGGTAGAACTGCACCTTCAGCCCGATAGGGTTTTCCTGCCCGCAGACGAAGCAGTGGCGGGACCCCACCTGCCGGGCGAGCTCCTGCGTCACTGGGCTACCTCTCGACCGATCACCTGCTTTAACTCCTCGATCTTCTGGTCTGACAGGGCTGGCTTTGCCCTCCGGAAGAGCGACTTGAGCTCCTTGGTGGTCACGACCGGGATCTGGGAGTTCCGAACATCTAGCTGCACGCCCGGGTTGGTGAAGACGATGACCGGGCGAGCCTCCAGACCACTGACCATCTCCTCTGAGCCGTGCGTCTTCAAGTAGGCCGCCAGGAGGGATACGGCTTTGCGGACGTCCTCGATCGGATTGCCCATGCCCCCCTCCAGGAGACCGCGGAATACGCTGCTGCCTGTGCCACCTCGCGACCAGCGTGAGCCGTCGAACCGCACTTTACCCCCGTTGGACTTTGGCACCAGGACGTACAGGCCGCTCGGCGCAACCAGGATGTGGTCCGGCAGATTCGGGGATGGGAAGTTGAAGAGAGTGGCCTTGCTGTCCAATCCCTTAAGATTGGGGATCAGCCACTGGTCCTGCCGGAACTTCCCGCCCCAACGTCGAGTGAAGGTGCGCCCGAAATTGAGAAGCAACAGGGCACCGATCAGTGCGGCGTAGGCGGCGAAGATGGCTGTCCGCTGTTGGATGTACTGGTTAGTGAACGGCAGGGAGAGAACGAAGCCTATGATCAGCAGAGCCATGGACGCCCAATGGATGTAGTTACCGATCCTGACCTTTCCTCGGACATACGCCTCGTTTACGACAATTTGCATTAGCCCACCCTATTCTAGAGGTACTTCCTAAAGACGAGACAGGCATTCTGGCCACCGAAGCCGAAGGAGTTGCTGATGGCCAGGTGCGCATCTACACGCCGCCCAACCGCGGGCACATAATCCAGATCGCACTCCGGATCGGGGGTCTCGAGGTTGATGGTCGGGTGGACGTACCCTTCCCGCAACGTCATGGCCGTGGCGACGGCCTCGACTGCCCCCGATGCCCCCAATAGGTGACCAAGCATCGACTTGGTCGAACTGATGGCGAGTCGGCGAGCGTGCTCGCCGAACACACGCTTTATGGCCTTTGTCTCCGTGGAGTCGTTCGGCGGAGTCGAGGTGCCGTGGGCGTTGACGTAGTCCACTTCCTCTGGTCGAACGCGGGCGTTATCCAGAGCGGCTTGCATAGCCCGTGCAGCTCCATTGCCCTCTGGCTCAGGAGCCACCATGTGGTAGGAATCCGACGACGCGCCGAAGCCGGCCAGCTCCGCGTAGATGCGAGCTCCTCGCGCCAACGCCCCCTCCAGCGTCTCTATCACCAGAACGGCTGCGCCTTCGCCCGGCACGAAGCCGTCGCGGTTCAGGTCGAAGGGCCTGCTGGCATGCTTCGGATCGTCGTTCCGCGTTGATAGGGCTCGGGCCGCGCAGAAACCGGCCAAGCCCAGGGCGCAGATGGAAGCGTCGGTGCCACCTACCAGCATGACGTCGGCCGCACCGCGCCGGACTACCTCGAGCCCCTCGCCTATCGCTTGAGTGGCGGCGGCGCATGCCGTCACTGTAGTGGAATTATACCCCTTCGCTCCGGTGATCCGGGCAACCTGAGCGGCTGCCATGTTGGGCAGCACGGAGGGTATGAAGAAAGGGCTAACCCTGGATGGCCCTCGGCCCACCAGAACCTGGTGCTCGTCGGCGATCCCCCCGAGGCTTCCAATGCCGGTGCCCAGGTAGACCCCTGTGCGGTCGGCATTCGCATCGTTTATTCGGAGGTCGGCATCTTCAAGAGCCATTCGGGCGGCCGCGACCGCGAAGTGGCTGAAGCGGGCCATGCGGCGGGCGTCCTTGACGTCCATCCAGTCAGCCGGGTTGAAGTCGTGCACCTCGCCTGCCAGCTGCGAAGTGAAAGGGGCGGGGTCGAAGTGAGTGATTCGGCCAATGTTGGTTTCGCCGGCCTTGAGCATGCGCCAGTACCGCTCCACACCGAGGCCGAGGGAGCTGACGACGCCCATCCCGGTGATCACTACCCTGGGCACAGACGTGATCGTTGCCGACTGGCGCAACGACTCCGAGAATGGACCGGGGTCCATCCTCGCCGATTGCCGAGAAGTTAGGTCGTTAGTCACAGCATCCCCCGTCCAATCGGGTAGTGGTGTCGAGGAGAGCAAAGAAAGGGATGGCTAATCAGGGCGGCCGGCCGGGGCTGTCCCTGCGACGCCGAACTTGATGGCGTCAACCAGCTTCTGATCTACGGACTGCTTGGCCACGCGAAGCGCGTTCTTGATTGCCAGGGTGTTGGACCTGCCGTGGGCAATCACCACGGGGCCGTTCACTCCCAGCAAATTGGCGCCGCCATACTCCGCGTAATCCATCCTCTTCTTGACCTGCCGGAAAGCCGGTTTCAGGACTAGCGCCGCCAGCTTGTAGGTCATCTTGGCGCTCAGCTCCACCTTGAGAATGTCGAGGATAGTGGTGCCCACTCCCTCGCTGAGCTTGATCACGACGTTACCGGAGAAGCCATCTGTGACCACCACGTCGGCCATGCCCTTCGGGATATCCTTTCCCTCGACGTTGCCGACGAAATTGAGGGCCGACGCGCGCAGCAGCGGGTGCGCGGCCTGAACCAGGGCGTTGCCCTTGGTATCCTCCTCACCGTTGCTCAGCAGCCCGACTCGGGGCCGCTGAACGCCGAGGACGCGCTCCACGAAGGCCGATCCCATGATGCCGAACTGGAGCAGGTATTCCGGCTTGCAGTCCGCGTTGGCGCCGACATCCACGATGAAACAGCGACCGGTCGACGTGGGGAATACGGTGCCAATGGCCGGGCGCTCTACGCCCGAGATCCTACCCAGGCCGAAGAGGGCGGCGGTCATCACTGCCCCGCTGTTGCCGGCCGAGACGAACGCGGCAGCATCCCCTCGTTTGACCAGGTTGATCCCCACGGCGATGGAGGAGTTTGGCTTGTGGCGGACGGTAGCCGCCGCGTGTTCCTCCATGCCCACCACCTCATCGGCGTGGACGACTGGTAGGCTCAAGCCGGAGACGTCATGCTTGGCGAGCTCGGCTTTCACGACCTCGTCCGGCCCGACCAGAACTACCTCGATTCCGAGTTCTCTGGCGGCCGCGACGGCGCCTTCCACGACGACGGCCGGGGCCAAGTCACCGCCCATCGCATCCAGGGCGATTCGAACCGCGAAATCAGACACGGGACCTCCGATGTGTGAGCGGAAGAGCGGGCGAGGGGGAGAGGGGGGCGAAAGCGAACGCCTCGCCCCGTCTCCCACTCACGCCCTCGTTCTGGTGCCGGTAGTATAGCCTGGCGAGCCACGGGGCGCCAAGAGGCAAGAAGGTGGGAGAAGCGCCCGTGGCG
>JAJYKO010000111.1 GCA_021788565.1 Chloroflexota bacterium | reverse complement strand
CTCACAGCCTCGATGTCCGGCTGGAAGCCCGTCTCTTCGGCAGCCCGTATCTCCATCACCGTCGCCCCGGCAACCCGGCAGGCCCGCGCGTACTCGCCAAAGGCCGGACCCACCACAAGAGCCCTGTCCGCTGGCCCCAGGTAGGCCGACGCCAGCTGGTAGATGAGGTCCACGGAGCCGTTCCCCACGGCCACCCAGGAGACATCCGCCTTGATGGCCTGGGCCAGAGCCTGTCGCAACTCGAGGGCCTCGTCGTCCGGATAGTGGGATAGGTCCACGCCCTTCAGAGCTTCCAACACTCTTGGAGACGTGCCGAGCGGATTGCAGCTGGCGCTGAAGTCCAGTACGCCTTTCCCAGTTAACCCCTTCTCCATACGTTCGCGGTAGGAGAGGGAACCGTGGGGGCAGGGCGAGATCTGCTGAAGGTGCTGCCTCGGCCTAATCGCCACGTTTCTGCCTCCCCGATACCAGCAGGATGCCGAGGAGGGCCGCGACCAGGCTGGCGGTCACCACTCGCCTGGCCCTGGCCACATCGCCGGCGTGCGGCGGCCGGCCCCCGGGATTGAGAACGTAGTAGCCCACTTTCTCCAGTCGCAGCCCCAGGGCTCCGGCGGCAGCAGCCATGGGCCAGCCCGCGTTGGGGCTCGCGGTGCGCGCGGAGTCCCGAAGCGCGGTGCGCCAGGCGCCACCCAGGGATCCCCCGGCGGTCCGGCTGGCGACCACAGTTGCCAGGGCCGTCAGCCGTGACGGGACGACATTGAGGACGTCGTCCAGCCGCGCCGCCACCTTGCCCAGGTACTCGTACCGCCCTCGGTAGCCCAGCATCGCGTCCAGGGTGTTGGCCATTCGGTAAAGGTACGCCCCCGGCAGGCCAAAGATGGCATAGTAGAAGATGGGCGCCACTACCGAGTCTGACGCGTTCTCGGCAAGCGACTCCACCGCCGCGGCGGCCACTCCCGCCTCGTCGAGGGTCGTCACGTCCCGGCTCACTATCTGCCCCACCGCTTCTCGTGCCCGAACCAGATCCCCACGTCTCAACTCCTGCTCGACGCTCGCCGTGTGCTGGAACAGGGCGCGGGCTGCGAAGACCGGCTTCAGAAGCAGGGCAGCGGTGAAGAGGCCCACCACCCCTCTCGGAAGGAAGCGCTCGGCCAACCACGCGGGAAAAGCAGCGACCGTGAGGCAGAGGGCCTCTACCAAGGCCCCGTAGGCGAGCTGCCTCCACGCGCCTTTCCCGGGTGCCGCCCGCTCCAGCCTCCCCGCAATCCTTCCCATCCAGACGACCGGGTGCCACCGCTCGTCGGGTTCTCCCATGAGCAGGTCCAGTCCAACGGCCAGCAATATCACCTTCGTGCGTGTAGAACTCATGAAATCAGCCTATACAGCGGGGCGGGAACATTTCCACCACGGAGGCACACAGGACACGGAGACACGAACGTTCTGGACGTTGATTTCCCAAGCCTATTCGCACCGCACGGCCCTCGATGACCAGACAAGTAATTGCCTCCATGCTCTCCGTGTCTCCGTGGTTCAAACCTGACGTACAAGGGCAACGCTGGCCACCAGCACCAGTACCTCCACCAACTGCCCCACGGCGCCGCAGCTGTCGCCGGTGATGCCGCCCAGCTTCGCCACCATCAGCCGGCCCACCAGCAATACCATCAGACCGCTCAACGCCATCATGACTTCGCCGGCCCATCCCGAGACCCCCGCCGCGATAGCCACGGCCAGCAGCGTCGCCACGACCACGTGCACCCGATGAATCTCCGGCTTCATCCCCGCCGCCAGTCCAGTCGACCCCGCGGCAGGAAAGAACCACATGATCGCCACCATCGCCCACCGGGAGAGGGCCACAGCGAGGATCAACACCTCGGCCCTGCTGCCGGCCGGCAACGAGGCCAGACTCCCGTACTCCATCAAAAGCGCCGAGGCGGCTGCCGCGATGCCGAAGCTCCCGACGCGACTGTCCTTCATGATGGTCCGGCGGCTGGCCGGATCCTTGCCGCCAAAGACCCCGTCGAAGCTGTCCATGAACCCGTCCAGGTGCAGGGCGCCGGTCACCGCCAGCAGGGCCGCCAGCAGCAGCGCCGCCTCCACCCCGGGGGGAAACCAGGGACTCAACAGATAGTCCATGCCGGCAAGACCAAGACCGATCAAAGCCCCTGCCAGTGGAAAGCAGGCCACAGCCCACCCCATGGAAAGCCGTCCGGGGGAGCCGGGGACCGGGACCGGAAGCACTGTCAAGAAGCTGAGGGCCAACAAAGGTGCAACCAGCAGCTGCACCAACAGACCCGCCTTCTTCTCCTGCCGCTCGGGGGTCTCCACGACGCTCATCTTCCCTTCCTACTGGCCACGATCGAAGGTTGGCGCCGCCAATCGCCGGCCGGGCGGCAGCGGAGCCGCTATCGCGATGATCGCCCCCAGTCTGGCCCCTCCCGCCCCCCTGACCAGGTAGGGATCGGCCAGGATGAGGTTGGGCTTCAGGGCAACTATCTTCTCCAGGTCCGGGTTGGCGAAATCTCCCACCGTTGGCTTGCTCTTGGCTGATGGCGGGTAGTTCGAGTACTGATCTACACCCACCACCCTGCTCTCAAGGCCGAGGGCAAAGAGGATCTCGGTGTTGCTGGAGGAGAGGGATATGATCCTCTGGGGCGGCTTCGGGATGGTTACATCACGGCCGGCGTCGTCCGTCATGGTGAGCGGAAAGGTGGAAGCGGTCGCTGTGCCGGACGAGGCTATGGTTGGAGCGGCCGAAGGAGTAAGCGCGACGGTTGGCGCGAGAGGTGCAGCCGGAACCGAGGAACAGGCCATAGAAATCGGGACCGTGACGGCCAAAATGGCCGGGGCAACCAGGCGCACACTCCACCTCCGCGGGTGATTCTGCTGTGCCGCGCCCCGAATATACAGGAAAAACGAAACCCCTTGCCTCTTCGAGTCGATGACAAGGGGACGGGCCCGCCTGGATGGCGACCCTGCCTGTGCCCTCTCTCACGGAGGTCCGCGGCACCGGGGTAGCGGCAGGTTCCTGGCTTCTGATGCTAAGATCAGTCACAGTTGCGGGACAGCGCCGGCCTCACACCGGATTTCCCATTTCAGCCCAGCCTTTCGGCGAGGGCACCGCCACCCATATTCAGTTGCGGGTCACTCTATCAGTCCGGCAAGACGGCTGTCAAGGCAAGAACCGGTTTCTTGCTCGCCTAGCTCAGCATCTCCTTGATGCGCAGCGCGGCCGTCTCCAGCACCTCGGGCGCGGACGCGAAGGAGAACCGCACGTGGCCGTCCCCGGCCTCGCCGAAGGCCGAGCCGGGCGTCCCCGCCACTCGAGCCCTCTCCAAAAGCATGTCCGCCAACTGTATGGAGTTCAGCCCCAGGTCGAACTTCGGGAAGGCGTAGAAGGCGCCCTCCGGCTTGAAACAGCTGACGTGTGGGATGTCGTTCAACATGTCCACGAAGAAGTTGCGCCGCCGCTCGTACTCCGCGGTCATCCTGTAGACAGGCTCCTGCGGTCCCTCCAGCGCGGCGACGCCCGCTACCTGGGTGAAGGACGCGGCGCAGGTCGCCGTTTGCTCCTGAACCTTGGCAATCTCCCTCACTATCTCCACCGGCCCGGCCAGCCAACCCAGCCGCCAGCCCGTCATGGCGTATGCCTTGGAGTGGCCATTCACGATGATGGTTCGCTCCAGCATCCCGGGCAGGCTCGCGATACAGATGTGCTCGCGACCATCGAAGATAATCTTCTCGTACATGTCGTCGGCGACGACGTAGAGATCGTTGGCCTTGGCCACCGCCGCAATCGTCTCCAGTTCGCCACGGGTGAGCACCTTGCCGGTCGGGTTGGAGGGTGAGTTCAGGAAAATCGCCTTCGTCCGGGGAGTGATGCGCGAATTCAGCGCCTCGGCGGTGATGGAGAAGCCGTTCTCGGCCGTCAGGTTCAGCGGCACGACGGTTCCACCGGCAAGCTCAATCACGGGCCGGTAGGTGACCCACGCGGGCTCGGGCAAGATCACCTCGTCCCCCTCGTTGATGAGGGTCATCGCGATCTGGTAGAGGGCGAGCTTGCCACCGGGCGTCACTATGACCCCCTTGTCGGAGTCAACCTCCACGCTGTTGTCCTTCATCAGCTTGTTGGCGATGGCCTTCCGCAGTTCTGGGATGCCAGAGCTGGCCACGTAGTGGGTGTTGCCGGAACGCATCGACTCAGTAGCGGCGTTCTGGATGTGATCAGGCGTATCGAAGTCGGGATCGCCGCCCCCGAGGTCCATTATGTCAATCCCCTGCCGCTTCAGGGCACGGGCCTTGTTCATGACCTGAACGGTGGCGGAGCCGGCCATGCCTGTTATCCTGGTGGAAAGCGGTCTTGCCACGAAATGACCTCCTGTCCGATGGCTAGCCGACCACGCTGTCGACGCACGCTCGATCGAGTCAGAACATGTCTGCTCTCAAATGGTACACCACCCCCGGCCCCGCGGCAACGAAGTGAAAGGGCAAAGCAGTAGCGAGCGGGATGGAGCTGCTAACACATCCATCGCCGCGAACGGCGCCCACGTCTGCGACTTTACCCGATCGAATTCAGTGCTGAAAGTAGGAGAAGGTTAGACTAGGCTGGAGGAATAGCGCCTGGCTTCGCTGACGACCCACTCGTCAAGGATCTCCTTCTTGAACCGCCACGAACTGCCGACCTTAAAGCCTGGAATCTTGCCCTGTGCGGCGTACCTGTACACCGTGATCGGGTTCAGCTTGAGGTACTGCGCCACCTCTTTGACCGTCATCATCCTGTCCACGGGGTTTCTCTCCTTCACTCTCCTCTAGTCCAGAGCATACCACGCCTAGGCCACGCTGGCCGCGGCATCATACACTATGTTGTCTCGTCATGCAAGTACAAGATCCTACGCACGCGTAGATATCCCGACACGGCAACTCGCCTTCTGGCAAGTCCGCCGAGATGGGAATAGCTGGACTCAACTGGATGAACGCAGGCATGCTCTCCTGCACTGCAACAGCAGGATTGCGAGGTTTGCCTTGACAAGGCAAAGTTCAGTAACTAAGATGCTGGCAGTTTAGCATCTTATGGACTGGCTTACAATATCTTGAAATGCCCGTATTGCGCACATGATCAGACGAAGGTCGTGGACAAGCGCGACCTAACCGCCGGAGCAACCCGTCGACGTCGTTTATGTACGCGTTGCGGCCGCCGCTTCAGCACTTACGAGCAAGCTGAGGTGGCCAACCTAGTGGTGGTGAAGAAGGACGGCCGGAGAGAACCGTTCGATCGCGGCAAGCTGCGGACCGGTATTCAGAAAGCGTGCGAGAAGCGCCCAATCAGCTCAGAGATCATCGAGGGGCTGGTCGAGGAGATCGAGGCCTCCTGCCGCTCCCACGAGAGCCTGGAAGTGCCCAGCTCAGTGGTCGGCGAATTGGTGATGGACGGACTTCGCTCCCTGGATAAGGTCGCCTACATTCGTTTCGCTTCCGTCTACCGCGCCTTCGCGGACCTCCAGTCCTTCGAGGAAGAGCTCCACAGGCTGCTCAAATCCCGTTAGTCTTATGGGACGAACGGGTTCCCACCGCACCATCCTAGCATCCACTCTCCTCGCGTGGTTCCTCGGGAACGCCCTTGCGGTCCTATTCTTCGCGTGTCTCGCCGCAGTGTTCTACCTCAAGGGCATCGACATTCGGCAAGTGTTAGGTGTTATGCAGTCTCCGATCGGGATAACCGTGTCGGCGCTGGCATCAGACTTGGCACTTCTCGGTGTTGTTTACTTCAGAATAGTGCGACCCGGGGCCATAAGCTGGGCAGCAATGGGTGTGGACCGCAAGCTACTTCCTCGGCGACTGCTACTAGGTTTTCCACTTGGCTTCGCCTTGTTCGCTGTGAGCGGTGCCGTGGAGCTGCTGCTGAGCGGCTTTGGAATCCGCCAGACTCAGGCTGACATCTTCGCCTCTGTACGCCACGCGAGTTCCTGGGAGTTCGGTCTGTTGCTCTTGGCAGGGGCAGTAGTGGCTCCAATAGTGGAGGAGATCTACTTCCGCGGCTTCGTCTTCCGAGGCTACCTGGACGAGAAGGGGCCGATGCAGGCGTACATCTTCAGCTCAGCGATCTTCGCCGCCATACACATGAACGCGCCAGCTCTGCTGCCTATCTTCGCCATGGGACTGCTGCTCTCGTTCATGTACTCGCGCACGGGCTCCATCGTGCCCGGCATGGCGGCCCACGCCGTCAACAACGCCGCCGCCTTCCTCCTGATCTACCTGGGCCTGTCGTAAGAACCCGCCTGGCACTGCACGTGCGTATCCGTGACGTAGAGAACGAAGCTTCTTTAAAGGTTCACATACTACCTTGAACGAGCACGCACGAGGGCGGATGAAGGGCTCCAGTTCGCGATGGAGCGAAATGGAGTCTCTTTACACCATGATGGCCGATTCCACTGACATCAGGCAGCTGCTGGACACCGTGGTTCGCCGGGTGGCGGCTCTCTTTGGCGCCGATTCGACCGTGATCTTCGTGGAAGAGAATGGGAGGCTCACGCCGGCCGCGTGGGTGGGTCTTCAGCCGCAACTGGTGCAGAAGAATGGCGTGCCGGTGCCCGACCGGCTTCGGCAGTACATGAATCGTTTCATGGGTCCGGGGAGATGTGCCCACTTCATGGGCGCACACATACTCGCCGCAGAGGGCCGCTGCCTCGGCGAGTTGGTAGTGTGCTCCTCTCAGGAGAATCGAAGTCGGTACGAACGGGATGACCGCAAACTGCTGAGCTCGCTGGCCCGCCGGGTGGGTGAGTCTTTGGACAAGATTCGAGCGACGGAGCGGACGGAGCGGCAGAAGGGAGCCCTGGCGAGGATAGCCAGGGCGCTGGTGCGGGAGACTGAGCTGCGCAAAGTTGCGGAGACAGCCACGGAGCTCGCGGTGACTGAGCTTGGTGCAGACGCCGCGGTGGTGTGGATCGCTAAACATGGGGAGCGCGTGCTGGAGTTGCTGGCCGTTACCGGTGCCGCCGCGGAGACTGCCAGCGCACTGGAGCGGCTGGACTTCGATGCCCCCACCCTGGCGTCTGTCACAGCGACCACCAGGGAGATCCAGATAGTGGAGGGACTCGACCAAATGGCAGGACTGGAACTGACCAGAAGCCTCTTTGCGCTGGGCGGGATGCAGTCGGGGATAGATATGCCGCTGATCGCTCAGGGGAGGCTGATGGGGGTGCTGAGCTTCGTGAGAAAGACCCCTGCCAGGTGGAGCTCAGGGGAACAGATCATGGCAGCGACGATGGCGGATCTCTTGGCGTCGGGCATCCTGAATGCTCAGCTTTACGACGAGCAAACAGAGGCGCGACAGAAGCTGGAGAATCTTACCTCCAGGCTCGCGGCTTCCAATGAGGCTCTGGTCGAGGCGAATCTGCGCTCCGCCGAACTGACCAATCTGGCCCAACAGCGGGCCGTCGAGTTAGAGGCTACCATAGCCAACATCGCCGACACCGTCTTCGTTTGCGACTCACAGGGAAAGATCGTTTTGATCAACAGCGCGGGTCTGGATATGGTCGGCTTGGATGCCAAGAGCGAGGAGTTTCGCACTCTGAAGGACTATCTCGCCGCGGCCAGAATACGCTACTTGAATGGGAAACCGATCCCTGCGGGGGAACTGGCAATCTCGCGGGCGCTGCAAGGCGAGGTTATTCGGGGAATAGAGGAGATCATTTTCGACGCCCGTACCCAGCGCGATCGCTACATCATCGTGAGCGCTGCGCCTATCCGTGACCAGGATGGGGAACTGCTAGGGGCGGTGGAGGTGCAAAGCGACATCACTCGTCTCAAAGAGCTGGATCTGCTCAAGGACCAGTTCATCACGGTGGCGGCTCACGAGATCAAGACACCTGTCACGGCCATCAAGGGGTTTGCGCAGAGCTTGCTCCGAAGCCCAACGATCCTCGATCCCAAGTATCGCAGCGCCCTGGAGACTATTGTTCGGCAGTCGGACCGCATCGACGCCCTCGTGCAGGACTTTCTCGAGATCTCGAGGATGCGCAAGGGCCAGACGAACCTCTCCAAGGATAGGATCGACCTCACCGCCATGGTGAGCCAGGTCGTGAGAAGAATGATGCCGTCCACAGCCAAGCACAGGGTGTTCCTGTCACGCGGCGATCCCGCCTGGGTGAAGGGCGAGCTCGACCGCCTGGAGGAGGTAGTGATGAACCTCCTGGAGAATGCTATGAGGTATTCCCCGCATGGCGGCGACGTGGATGTGCAGGTCATTCGCGACGGCGAGAAGGCGATCGTGTCGGTGAGGGATCAGGGAATGGGGATTCCTGAGGCAAGGCGCGTCAACGTCTTCGAGAGGTTCTACAGAGCACACATAGGCACTTCCGACGACTATGGCGGACTCGGGGTCGGACTGTACATCTCACGGGAGATCGTGCGCCAGCACGGCGGTGACATGTGGTTCGACAGCCAGGAGGGCAAAGGCTCCACCTTCTACTTCAGCCTGCCCCTTGCCGGTGCGGACGGCGAGACGGGAGGACAGGGGGACGGGGAGAAACAGGATTGACGGGATGTAGAAGGATAGACAGGATGAGTTACCTGTTACCCACTCTCCATCCTGTACATCCTTACCTATCCTGTACATCCTGTCTGGTTCGGTCCTGGCCGGTAATCAGCGCGGGACATCGATGCTCGCCTGGTTGAGTCTCGCGATAGTATTCGCGACTCTGGTACTTATCGTCATCCGGCCTTTCGGGATCGTCGAAGCCTGGGTTGCCCTCTCTGGCGCCGCGCTGATGGTTCTGATGGGCATCCTGTCGATTCAGGACATCCTCTCCGTGCTCGCCGAGACGTCTGGCGTGCTTCTCTTTCTGTTGGGTATGATGGTGCTGACGATTGTGGCCGAGCAAGCGGGCGTTTTCGACCGCGTCGCCGAGGCATGTGCGTCGCTGTCCCGCGGCTCTGGCCTGCTTCTATTCTGCTACCTGT
Source organism: Chloroflexota bacterium (assembly GCA_021788565.1). The sequence continues at coordinate 1,542 of JAJYKO010000111.1, read as the reverse complement.
TTGGCCTGGGCGCGCTGGTGACCGTCTTCTTGTCGCTGGATGCCACCATAGTGATCCTTACCCCGGTCACCTTCGCCTTAGTGTCCAGAAGGCGGTTGGATGCTCTGCCGTTTATGTTTGCATGCACCTTCGTTGCCAACACGGCGTCACTGGCGCTTCCGATCAGCAACCTCACCAACCTCCTGGTCTATACGAGGCTTCACCTCGGCTTTGCCGCCTTCGCGGCACGAATGGTGTTGCCAGCCATGGTCGCGGTGGCCGTGAACCTCGCGATCTTCCTGTGGCTATTTCGCGATCGGTTGCCGGCTCGCTTCGAAACCATCGAGGCGCCCGGCCTCGGCAAGGTCGACGGTTGGTTCATAATAGCTTCAGTGGTGCTGGCGCTAACCTTGCTCGGCGTGTTGGCGCTGGGGCTGGCCGACCTTCCGCTGGCCTGGGCTGCCCTGGCGGGAGGGATAATCCTGCTCGGGCTCGGGGTACTCCGTGGACGGGTACGGCTAATGGAGGTAGCGCGAGAGGTCTCCTGGTCGCTGTTCGTATTCGTCATCGGCATGTTCCTCGTCGCCCGGGGTGTCGAGCAAGCCTGGCTGGTTAATCTGAGCCTCGGGCTCCCGACGGATCCTGGCCGCTCCTTGCTGGCCGGCATGCTCGGGGGCGCGTTGGGGAGCAACGTGGTTAACAACGTCCCGCTCACCATCGTGGGGCTCTCGCTGCTGTCCCACATGTCGGGAACAGCGCAACAGCTGGCTTCCTATGGGCTGCTGATAGGCGCAAACATCGGCCCGGCGCTGACGACCTATGGGTCGCTGGCAACGATGCTCTGGCTGACGCTCATTCGAAGGCGCGGAATCGAGGTGTCGACCATGGAATACATGAAGGTAGGTATCGTCACGGTGCCCCCTGTGCTGGTGGCAGCAACGTTTGTCCTGTGGCTGGAACTGCGATGAAGGCCCTGATCTGTGTAAACGGGCGCGACATCGCGGGCCTGCTTGCGGCAACAGAGGCTATCCTCTCCGGCGATGCCGAGTGGGTGCTGCTCCACGTCATAGACACTCGCCCCCTGGAAGAAGCGGGGCGGGCACTGGGCGGGCTGCTGGCGCGGGGACCGCGTCCCGCGCAGGCCGAGCGGCAGATGCGGCTGTCCGCCGCACTGAGTCAGGACGAGGTGCGGGCAGAAATCGACGCCTGGTTGCGGGAGAAGGGCAGGGCAGTCGAAATGATCGTCACCAGCGGCCGGCCCGAGCACGAGATCCTGCGCGCGGCAGATGAGAGAGGGGCGAGTATCATCGTGCTACGCACGGGACACCCTGGGCCGGGTCCCCACATGGGTCCTGGACCCCGTCCCCTCGGCCCGGTTGCCCGTTTCGTGGTCGATCACGCCCTCTGTGACGTGCTGCTGCTCCATGAGACGGGCTAAATCAGACAGGATGTACAGGGAGTCGCAGATCCTGAACAAGCGGGCCGTCGAGGGAGCGGGGAACTCATATTCCGCCATGGCCTCCTCGCCCGGATCAGCCCGCGGGGTTTGGTGGTCCTGAGGGC
>JAJYKO010000110.1 GCA_021788565.1 Chloroflexota bacterium | reverse complement strand
GATGCCGTCCAGCCGCCGGCAGATCTCCGCCACGGGTTCGGCGTTCCGGTCGGTCACGGCAAACTCCCAGCTCACCTCCTGGGCCCGCTCGGCGAACAACCGCACCGACTCGTACTGGCTTAGCTGCGCGGCCGCGAGCTTCTGACCGGGCTCGGGTAGCCCCATGGGAGGCACCTCGTACAGGTTCTCCCCTCTCAGCCTCAGGGGAACGCGGCTGGTCGCCACCACCTTCAGCTTCGGACAGGCCGCCAGTAACTCCGACACCTCCCGAGCCGCCGGTGCCACCTGCTCGAAGTTGTCCAGAAGCAGCAGCATCCGCTTATCCCCTATCTGCTGCTTCAGCGTGTCGATCAGGCTCTGTCCTCCAACCTCCTTGACGCCCAGCGTTCCGGCGATGGTCGGCACGACGAGTGAGGGTTCTCGCAGCGCGGAAAGGGAAACGAAGAAGAGCCCGTCCTCGAAGCTGGTGAGCATCTCGACCGCACCCTGGAGACCAAGCCGGGTCTTTCCAATGCCGCCGGGCCCGAGCAGGGTGAGCAAGCGCACCTCGGGGCGCAGCAGCCTCTGGCGCACCGCCTCGAGCTCCCGCTCTCGGCCTATGAAGGGGGTGGTCTGCGCCTGCAGGTTGTTCGGGCAGGAGTCCAGGGTCTTCAAGGGGGGGAAGTCGGCAGGCAGATCGGCAGCATAGAGTTGGAAGACGTGCTCGGGGTGGATCAGATCCTTGAGGCGGCGAGGCCCCATGTCGCGCAGGTTGGTGCCGGCGGGCAGACGGCCGCGGACCAGGTCCTCGGTCACCCCGGTCAGCAGGACCTGGCCCCCGTACCCGGCCGACAGGAGCCGAGCCACGCGGTTCAGCGGCTGCCCGTAATAGTCGCCCTCCCGCTCGTCAGCCGTACCGGTGTTGAGCGCCATGCGCACCTTGATGGGGCCGGTCTCGCCCCAGTGCTCAGCTCGAAGAGTGCGTTGGGCCGCGGCGGCAGCGGCGATGGCAGCCTGGGCGGTGGAAAAGGCGGCACAGAAGGCATCCCCGATGGTCTTGAAGACGTGGCCGCCGTTCGAGTCGATGGCGCTGCGTAGGATGGCGTCGTGGCGGGCAAGGCAGCCCTTCATCGCCTCCGGGTGCTTCTCCCACAGCCGGGTACTGCCCTCAATGTCCGTGAACAGAAAGGTCACTTCGCCCGTCGGCAACTCAGACATTCTCGCCCTCTAGCGCAGCATGCCAGCCTTACTGTTGCCGGTTCGTCGGATCTAGATCTTTGTACCTGGCAAGTTCCTCGTTCAGATCTCGGATCCGGCGCGACATCGTTTGAACGAGACGGAAGGCGATGGATGGATCCTCGTGAATCCTGGTGAGAAAGTTCCTTTTATCCACGCTCAGCACCCTGGCGTTGCTCAGCGCGCGAACGGTGGCGCTGCGGGGCTTCTTGTCGAAAATAGCCATCTCCCCGAAGAACTCGCCCTGCCCCAGCACGGCCAACCGTTTCTCACGGCCGTCCCCCGCCATCACTACTTCAACCTGGCCGTCCTGCACCACGAACATGCAGTTACCCTCGTCACCCTGACGGACGATGATCTCTCCTTCCCGATACTCCTTGCCGAGCGCCCCACTTTCCATTGTTCGCCCTCCTGCGGCGGCTACCACTTCGAAGGCCACAGCGAGGTGGCCAGGTTCACGACGAGACGGCCGACGAACGGCGGGTGCAGGGTGCGCAACAGTACCTCGCGGTATGGCGCGCTGCCGGTGAACATGTCCCATAACACCGTGCTCATTATCCGCTGGTTGCCTGCTTCACGCTGCTCCGCCGCAGTCATCCGCATGACCGCTCTTCTGGCAAACCGCAGGTGCTGAATCTGGCGGGTGACAGCAAAGATGAATTTCCCGATGGCGTTGTCATTTTCCATCTTCTTGCAGGCGGGCCAGTAGTGCCGCCGAAAATCCTCGGCCGATACGCCCTGGAAGACAACCGTGCTGGCCGCCGCCTTGGACGCGCGATACGCTGCCCCAATCCCATCTTTGTAGAGGCGAGTCACGGCACAGTCCCCGATGAAAACCAACCCATCGGCGAAGGGCTCGTAGGCGCCATGGATGTTGATTCGAGGAGAGCAGTTGCAGGCCTGCCGATCCCACGCCCAGTCCTCGGGAAAGCACTGCTTCACCTCCGGCGTAGTCAGAAACGACTGCAGCAACGCCGCGTCGATCCCGTCTCCCAGCAGGACGACAGTGGCGTAGTCCCCTTTCGGGATGATGGCTGCGAACTCCAGGCGTGGCACGTCGAGGAGGAACACGTGCATCGAGTTCCCCAGGTGCTTTGCGATCAACTCCTCGCCGAGGTAGTACTCGCGGATGGCCGTCTGGGTCGTACGGGGCGGCTGATAGGCCAGGCCGAGCCCTTCAAACAGCTTGAGTCCGGCGGAATTCACCCCAACGGTGACCGCCAGCAGGTCGTAATTCTTCGCGTCACCGCCCCGAACCTTCACCTGCGTGCTGCCGTCCGTCCGGGTCACCTCGTCCACTCGCCCGCGGACGACTTTCGCCCCCTTCTGGACTGCCAGGGACTGCAGGTAGCCGTCGAAGCTGCGCCACTTGACTTCCGTAACACCCCGGGGACCGCTGCCTCGGTGTACAGCCGCGATCCGCTTCTCGCTAAGAGGGGTTTTGAGCTGAACACTGCCCAGGTCGGTGTGCAGTGTGTAGGAGTCGATTCCCCGCTGCACCACTGTACTGGGAAGGTTGATGCCCTCGGCAGCGAGGTTCTGTACCAGCGATTCTGAAATGATTCCGCCACACATGTTGCACCCGGTGGGACCTGGTACAGAGAAATCGCGCGGTTCGTAGATGTCAATTTCGACATCTAGGCCAACGCGCTGGGCAAACTCCAGGAGAAAGTAGGAGAAGAAGGAGCCTGCCGGGCCACTGCCCATCACCGCGACACGAGAGCCGTCCTGAAGCATAGCAGCCAGACCCCCTCCGCGCCGAGCAAGGGAGGCCGGTATCCCCCCCCGGTCGAAGATTGTCAACCCACGAAATATTAAGAAGTATTGTGACTACATACATTAACATTCAACACTTCGAAGTTTGCACTTTATTCATGATCAACCGCGGGCAGCCGGCGACCTTTTACACTCATTTAACTCGCAGATAACAAAGAAATGTTGCCCTGGGTACTGAGCGTGCGACTATGTAACCGCATGCGGCGAGACCTCCGAGGTCTTCGAGAACTCAGGGGTCTGGGCTCGAACCAGGGCCGGCGTGGACGGATGAGTCGCGAATGAGGCCCGATGAGAACCAGGAATTGAGGATGGTCGATGGCAAAGGTAAAACGTAACAACCGTTTCGCAAGATGGACGGTAATTCTCGCGACGGGGCTCGCAGCCGCTGGCTTCTGGTCGGGAATAATCAATGGTCCGCAGCCCGCGCAGAGCGCAAGCACAAGCGCGCTTGCGGCGCAGCAGGCTTCCACCGGCTTTCAGGGGGGAGTAGTCCGCCAGACCCCTTCCTTCTCGCCACCGCCGGGCTTTTCCAGCCCGCAATTCAGCTCATCCCCTCCGCGCTTTCAAACTCGAGGATCGTAGGATGAGGGCAGCGCGGTGACGGAAACGGTCCACGACTTTCGAGCGATGAACACCGATATCCAGGTGGTGATAGTCTCTCACGATGAGGCGAAGGCCAGGGCGGCGGCTCGCGACGTGGAAGCCATGTTCGCGGAGACTGAGCGCGCCCTCAGCCGATTCTTGCCTGAGAGCGAGCTCTCTGACCTGAATCGATCGGCAGGGCGCCCCTTCAAGGCATCACCGCTGTTGCTTGGCGCGATCGCCCGGGCGCTCGACGCGGCCAGAGAGACGGGGGGCCTCTTCGACCCGACGGTGCTGCACGCCCTCGTCGCGGCCGGCTACGACCGCAGCTTCGAGCTGCTAAAGAGTGGAGAGGACGGGCAGGAGGGGCCTGGCATAAGCCTCGCGATCCCACAGCAGCGACCACCCATCTCCCCGCCTGACGGTCCCGCCGTCGCTTCATCCTCCCATCACCTCGCCTCCTGGCGAGACGTGATGGTGGACAGGGACTCCGGCACTATCACGCTGCGTGAAGGCGTCGGAGTGGACCTGGGCGGGATTGGCAAAGGCTGGACCGTGGATCGGGCCGCGGACATTCTCCGGGGTTTCCGCAGCTTCGCGGTGGATGCCGGGGGCGACATCTATGCCGCGGGCACCCAGGACAACGGCACGCCCTGGACTATCGGAATCCAAGATCCCGCGGACCGTGGCAGAGATATCGCGGTGCTGGCAGTTCACAACCAGGCGGTGGCCACATCGACGACCCGGCGCAGGCGATGGCTCCTCAACGGGCGCGAGCAGCACCATTTGATCGATCCCAGCACCGGCCGTCCCGCTGATACCGGAGTGGCTTCCTCAACGGTCATCGCCAACTCCGTGGCGAGAGCGGAGACGCTGGCCAAAGCAGCGCTGTTGCTCGGCGCCCAGGGCGGTGCCAACTTCCTCGAGCAGCACGGAGTGAAAGGCGTGCTCGTGCTGGACGGAGGGCAACTGGTCCTTACGCCGAGACTCCAGAAGGAGATGGAACATGCTTCGTAGGCTTCTGACGGTAGCCCTGGTGGTCGCCGCTATTTTGCTGGTGCCAGCCGCCGCGAGCGCCGCGAGCCAATCTGGCCAGGTCTCGATTCAGATGCAGGGCAGCGCCCAAGTCGACCAGAGCCAGAGCGTTCCACTTCTTCTGCTCTCCACCGACTCGACCGACGGCAGTGGGTACCACCTTGACGTTACGCTTCAGGCTGTGGGCGTACATTTCTCGCGGGGGGGAGGAAGCGGGGGCCTCGGGGAGGACGGCCGGCGTTCGCAACGAGTGACCGACCTAGCGGGCCAGTTCACCCTGAGCGGGCCGAGCGGAGCCTCCGTGAACGGAAACGCCTCCGGGCAGATCAGCTCCGATGGGACCGGATCCATCTCCATGTCGGACACTGGCGGCACGACTCAGCTCAGCGGGAATTTCTCGGTAGACAACTCCGGCGGCCTGCTGCTCAACTTAGCGGGCCAGGTTCCCGCGCAACTGGCCTCCCCGTCCGCTCAGGTCACCACCGCGCCGGCATCTCAGCAGGTCGACCACACATTCTGGTACATCTCCAGAGCGGCTGGGTTGAGTGCCTATCTGATGCTATTCCTGAACGTAGTACTCGGGCTCGCAGTGAACACTCGGATCATGGACGCGCTGGTAGCCCGATGGCGATCCTTCGACCTGCACGAATTCACGGCACTTCTGGCGATGGGGCTGCTGGCCATCCACGGGCTCTCACTTCTCGGCGACCAATACATTGGGTTCACGTTGCCTCAGATCCTGATACCGATAAACCTGCCTTACCGCCCATTCTGGACCGCGATGGGAATAATCGCCTTCTACCTGCTGGTCCTCGTAACCGCCAGCTCATACATACGAAAGCAACTCGGATACAAAACCTGGAGGGCAATTCACTACATGAGCTTCGCGGCTTACATCATGGGGCTGGCGCACGGGATAATGGCTGGGACGGACAGCAGTATGCCGTGGGCATGGGGCATGTATCTGAGCACGGGCGTCATAGTGCTGATGCTGACCATCAGGCGTTTCACTGTAGCGAAGAAGAAGGCCGCTCCGCGTGAGAATCTACAGCGTACGGCCGGTCGAGCCGAGTAGGCGGTGGCGCGGCCGTCATGGGGCAACCAAAACCGCGGGTGATTGGACAGGTGGAGAAGACTAGGCGGAGGCACGCGGGGCGCCGTTAGGCACCACGAAGCGGTATCCCCGGCTCCGCTCGGTCATAATCAATCTGGTCCCGTCCTCAGGTTCTATCTTCGCTCGAAGCCGGCAGATGAAGACCTTCAGGTGGTCGCCTGCCGAAGCACGTTCTTCATCCCAGAGCATGCGCGACAACGACTCCTTTGTGGTCACCCGCCCTGCATTGCGCACCAGGTGATACAGCACCTTGTATTCCGTAGGGGTCAGCTTCACGCGAGCACCGCCGCGAGTGACGGTCCGGCCGACGAAATCCATCGTGAGGTCCCCACAAACGAAATCGGCGTCCCCATAGTCGGGGCGAGAGCGAGCCCGCCTCAGCAACGCCTTGGTACGGGCGATCAGCACGAGCAGGCCGAACGGCTTGGACACACAGGTGTCTGCACCCTCATTGAGCGACTTGGCCACGGCATCTTCGTTCCCATCAGCCACCAACGCGATCACCGGAACCGTGGATGCAGCACGGATCTCGTTCAGAGCCCGAAAGGCAGAACCGTCGGGCAGATCGGAGTCAACTACCACCAGATCAGGAGCGTGTTCAAGCAACGATTTCACCCCTGCGCCGGCATCCGACGTATGGACGACAGTCGAGGACGGCCAGTGGAACTGGAGTCCGACCACAAGAGAATCAACGAGTGCAGGATCGTCATTGACAAGCAGGACTTTCGTCTCGAACCTCCTTTCCTGTCATAGGGGCAGCTCTGGCTCGCGATTGATGCGCCACGGCTGGAACGCGTAGCCCAGCCCAGGATATCAGGACCGCTGAGGCCTCTCCTGAGGTCCGGCAAACTTGTACCCAAGACCGCGCTCTGTCTCAATCAGGTGCGGGCTATCTTCCATCTCGATCTTGGAGCGGAGCCGGCTGACGAACACCTTCAGATGGTCGGTCGTCGCACCGTACTCCTCACCCCAGATTCGGTTGATGAGAGTCTCATGGGGCACGACTCGACCCTGGTTTCGCACTAATTGGCAGAGAAGCTTGTACTCGAGGGGGGTCACGCGCACAGGTTTGCCGCGAAGGGTAACAGTGGCGTCCTCGAAGTTGATCGTAAGATCCCCTGACACAAAGTCGGATGCCGACCTGATTGGAGGCGACATCTCGGCCCTCCTGAGCACCGCCTTGATCCGGGCAATCAAAGCCATGTACCCGAACGGCTTGACCACATAGTCGTCGGCGCCCAACTCAAGGCCTCTGACCTGATCGGCCTCCTGTCCGCGCGCCGAAAGAACGATCACCGGAACATCCGACACACGGCGAATCTCCTGCAGGACATCGAACCCATTCCTGGCCGGCAGCCCGATGTCAAGGAGGACTACCTCGGGCAGCCGATCGCGGAAAAGCGCCAGCCCTACCTCGCCGTCCGCAGCGGACATCACCTCAACATCCTTCCACTGGAGCTGGAAGCCGGTAGATAGAGCATCGACAAGTTGTCGATCGTCGTCGATGATCAAAATCTTCATGCAATCACCTCAGACACCGGCTGGGTCGCAGGTACAGGCAGCTAAAAAACCGCGAAGATCTGTGTACGGCACCGGGAGGCTCTCCATCTGTGCCGGCCACCATGGCCAGCAAAACGCGATTTGAGTGGGACGGCAATGACTGCTGCCACGGCCGGGCCAGGAGCCGTGGACTAGCTCAAGGTCCAGCGACAATATATCACAGGCCGCCGCAACCTGAGGACAATAGTAACGTTTACTTTACTCTTGGAGAAACTGGCATCGGCAAAGGGAACGCGGTGACGCCATTTTCGGTGCATTCGCCGCGGATGCCAGGTCAGCAACCGCGCGCACTCTCGACTGCCGAAGAAAGACATGCTAGATTAGGCTGGCTATGGATGATGTGATGAAGTCCAGGGAACAACTTCTCGAAGAACTGCGCACCCTTCGCCTCCAGATAGCGCACCTGAGTGACGCAGAATCCGAGCATAGGCGTGCGGAGGCTGCGCTCCGCGAGAGCGAAAAGAGCCACATGGAGCTGGCCAACTCGCTGCCGGAGACCGTCTTCGAGCTGGACCTGTCGGGTCGGGTCACCTTCGTGAATCAGGCTGGTCTCGAGAAGTTCGGGTACACTCAAGAGGATCTCGCACAGGGGCTGCGCATACTGTCAATGGTGGCCCCGTGGCAACGCGAGCGAGCGTCCGAGAACCTGCAACGGGTGCTCCAACTCGGGGAAAGCCATTCCGAAGAGTACCTGGCTTTGAGGCAGGACGGAGCCAAGTTCCCCGTTGTGGTCTCCATCAGCCGAACCGTGGTCGATGGCCGTCCCGCCGGCTTCAGAGGATTCGTCGTGGACATCTCACCCCACGAGACGGCGGAGGAGGAAGAGAGCCGGCTCCTTCGGGAGATGGGCAGGCGAGCCGCCGAACTCGACGCTACTTTCGCCTCGATGCCGGACGGGGTGGGAATCTTCGACACCGATGGAAACGTTGTTCGGCTGAACGCCGCCGTCTTGAGAGTAACCGGCCTCCGTCCGGAAGACCTCACTCTCGCCGTGAATGAACGCATGGCCATGCTGAATCTTGAGAGGCCCGACGGCGAGCCATTTTCACCGGAAGACGCGCCTGTCCACCTGGCGCTCCAGGGAAAGACGGTCCTTGGTGTGGTCATGAGGTCCCATCCTCCGGACGGCCGGACTCGCTGGATCTCCGCCAGCGCGGCCCCGATCATTGGATTGGGTGGGGAGCTGCTAGGTGCCGTGGTGATTTTCACCGACATCACGGAACTGCACCAGCTCCAGGAGCAGCGGGATGACGTTCTGTACAGGGTTTCGCACGATCTGCGATCGCCGCTGATGGTTATTCGGGTACACACCGAAGTGCTCAAGCAGCTGCTCGCGGAAGCCAGCACCAGTGCGCTGGCGTTGAAGAACGTCGACGCGATATCCGTCGCGGTACAACGGCTCAACGTCATGATTGAGGACCTCGTGGATTCGGCAGGGCATGAGTCGGGTCAGTTGCGCCTAAGGCAAGCAGCTTTGGATCTTCACTCCTTTGTATTGGACCTGCTAGTGCGGCTGGGCGGGGTGATACAAACCGAACGCATTCGCGTGGTCCCACCGCGGACTTTGCCCAAGGCGCTGGCCGACCCGGATCGTCTGGAGCGAATAATGGTAAATCTGCTGATGAATGCACTCAAGTACTCTACGCCAGACACCGAGGTAGCCGTCACTTTCGAAGCGCGAGATGGCGAGGTCGTGACCACGATAACCGATTCGGGGCCTGGCATACCCCCCGACGAGAAGTCACACCTATTTCAGCGCTTCCGAAGAGTTGGTCAGCACGGAAGTCATCATGAAGGTTTGGGGCTGGGGCTATATACAACCCGGAGCATGGTGGAGGCCCACGGCGGCAAGATCTGGGTGGAGAGTGAAGTCGAGAAGGGCAGCAGTTTTAGCTTCTCGATGCCAATTTCGCCGGGGTCCGAGGCTCGCCACGCCACAGGGAGAACGCGGCATCGTGCGGACACAACCCTGCATGCGCCGGCCTGCTCGGAGCAGCAATGATCACTGAGATCAAGAAGTGGCTACTGGCGATCATGGCTGGAACGGCGGTCGGGATACTCTTCGGCGTACCCTTCGTCAAGCCCGCGGCGGCCACAGCGCCGTTACAGATCGATCTAGTAGGATCAAGCGAAACCGTGCAGGTGGCCTATGAAACGCCGATCGGGGCGCGCCTGGATGACTACATCGCCAACAGGAGCTTCACGATCAACGGCGACACCAGGAAGGTCCTCTTCATGCACCCGCCCTCGTCAGCGTCTTTCTCGCTCCTGCTTCCAGCTGAGTCAGCATCTCTGCGGTTTGGTATCGCCATTCAACCCGAGGCGTGGAGCAAGCCTGGGGATGGGGTCGACTTCGATGTGCACGTTAAGCACTGGGACAAGGCGGCAAGGCGAGCGGAGAGTGACGCGCTGTTTTCCCAGTACATCGATCCCAAGCACGACGCCTCTCAGAGACGCTGGGTTGATGTAGCCGTCGACTTGAGTCACTTTGGCGGGGAATGGGTGACCCTGGTGTTCAGCACATCTCCCCATGCATCCCCTGACTATGACTGGGCAGGCTGGAGCGGGCTAATCGTAATGGGTCGCTAGCTGCGCGTCTCCAAGGCCCCTACTTTCCGGCGCTACGTCGCTTGCGGCCACGCTGAGACTCCGAGCGAACACCTCGCTCCCCAGTCACGGGCTCCTCTGGCATCAGGGCCAGGTCCGCCGTGGCCCTCGCGGTAGCCGGGGCGCGGCCCCGGATGAGCATGTAGGCAGAAAAGGCCTTCGCCAGCGCCTCGGCGCGCGCCGCACCGTCTGCGCCGTGTATTGCCTGAAGCATCTGACCACGCATAGACAGCGTAAGGCATGATCTCATCAGGCCCCTGGCGGGCTCTCCAGGGAAAAGCTCGGGGGGTGTGGGGATGGCCGCGAACTCGCTATCTTCCTCCCAGGCATTCGCGCGCCGGGTGACTCGGTGGAATTTAACGAGCATTGCCCTGAGCCGGGCTTTGTCCTCGGATACCTTCTCCCGATGCCAATCAGCCATTGGTGACCTCCACTTGCCGAAACGTGGCACTCATCGTCTCGGATAACCAACAAGTGCGGCAGGAATCGTGCATCAGGGGGAGGTATGATGGAATAGCCCAAGTTGGCTAGAAACATTCGGATGGGAGCCGCGCGCGAGGTGCACGGATTGAGCAGGATGCTGGAGATAAGCTGAAGCTAGGGGAGCAACCGGAGGGCTTGCGGTCGTGCCATCTGGCAACGTTTGAAGTGAAACACGAGGGCCGCGTTGA
>JAJYKO010000109.1 GCA_021788565.1 Chloroflexota bacterium | reverse complement strand
CTATCACGAACCTTCCGGTCGCGTTGATGAAGTACTTGGTGTTCTCGTCCAGCATGTCGGAGGGGATCACTGCCTTGATCACCTTCTCCATGATGTCGGAGCGTATCTTCTCATAGTCGGTAGTTGGGTCGTGCTGGGCGGCGATCACGACGGTGTCTACCCGCTTGGGCTTGCCGTAGGAGTACTCCACCGTTACCTGGCTCTTGCCATCCGGTCTCAGGTAGGGCAGGGTGCCGTCCTTGCGAACCTTCGCCAACTCCTTGCAGAGCCCGTGGGCCAGGGAGATTGGAAGGGGCATGAGCTCCTCGGTCTCGTTGCAGGCGAAGCCTATCACCATACCCTGGTCGCCGGCGCCGATGGCCTCCACCGCCTTGTCCCACTCCTCACCGGAGCGGACCTCCAGCGCTTTGTTCACGCCCAGGGCGATATCGGGCGACTGCCCCTTGATGGAAACCAGCACGCCGCAGGTCTCGGCGTCGAAGCCGTACTTGGCCCTGGTGTAGCCGATATCCCTCACGGTCTTTCGCACGATCTCTGGAATGTCCACGTAGCAGTCCGTGGTAATCTCACCAGCCACCAGGACCAGGCCGGTGGTGGTTGATGTCTCGCACGCCACACGTGCGTCGGGGTCCTGCCCGATGATGGCGTCCAGCACGGCATCTGAGATCTGGTCGCACAACTTGTCGGGATGTCCTTCGGTAACCGATTCCGAGGTGAAGAAGGTCTGCTCCGATTGCATGAAGTTGGTGCTCACGTTTTGCCCCTTTCTTTTTGGGTGGTGGGTATCCGCACTGGACCCCCCTTTTTCACGTTCCTGATTCCCATGAAGCCAGGTATTTCTCCTGCTCCGCGGTCAGCTTGTCGATGGCGACGCCCATGGACTCGAGCTTCAGCCGGGCGATCTCGCGGTCTATCTCGGCGGGGACGTCGTAGACCTTCTTCTCCAGTTCGCGGGCGTGCTGCACCATGTACTCGACGGACAGCGCCTGGTTTGCGAAGCTCATATCCATAACAGCGGCGGGATGGCCCTCGGCTGCCGCCAGGTTCACCAGCCGGCCCTCGCCGAGCAGGTAGACCCGGTGGCCATCTGGGTAGCGGTACTCGTCCACGAACTCCCGAATGCGCCGCTTGGATATGGCATCCCGCTCCATGGCGGAGATGTTGATCTCATCGTTGAAGTGGCCGGAGTTGGCGACGATGGCGCCGTCCTTCATGGCGGCCAGGTGCTGGCCATCCAGGACGTTCAGGTCACCGGTGAAGGTGACGAAGACGTCGCCTATGGGGGCCGCCTCGGCCATTGGCATCACACGGTAGCCGTCCATCAGCGCCTCCAGCGCCTTGAGGGGATCGATCTCGGTCACGATCACGTTTGCCCCGAGCCCTCTTGCCCTCATGGCGAAGCCCCGGCCGCACCAGCCGTAACCGGCCACCACGACGTTTCTGCCCGCGAGCAGGAAATTGGTGGCCCTCATGATGCCGTCTAGCGTGCTCTGGCCGGTGCCGTACCGGTTGTCGAACATGTGCTTTGTGAGGGCCTCGTTGACGGCAACTATGGGGAACTTCAACACCCCATTAGCCTGCATGCTGCGGAGCCGAATGACGCCGGTCGTGGTCTCCTCCGTGCCGCCGATTACGTTGGGGATCAGGTCGGCGTGCTCCTTATGGAGCGAGGAAACCAGGTCGGCGCCGTCGTCCATGGTGATCTCCGGCTTGTGGCCGATGCATGCCTCGATGTGCCGGTAGTATGTGGCGTTGTCCTCCCACTTCTGCGCGAAGGTGGGTATCCCATGGTCCGTGACGAGACAGGCAACCACGTCATCCTGGGTCGAGAGGGGATTGCTCGCGCACAGATAGAGGTCGGCGCCCCCGGCCTTAAGGGTGATGGCCAGATTCGCCGTCTCGGTGGTGACGTGGAGACAGGCGGAAATGCGCACGCCCCTGAGGGGCTGCTCCTTCTCGAAGCGCTGCCTGATCAGCCGGAGGACCGGCATCTCGGCCTCAGCCCACTCGATCCTCAGCTTGCCCTTAGGGGCCAAGGAAAGGTCCTTGGCGTCGTTCTCAACTTGGACCAGATTCGTCATAGGGTAGTACTCCTTCTAATGACCTCACCCCTAACCCCTCTCCCACGAGGAGAGGGGAATGCCTCCATCTCCGCCACGGGGAGGAGCCGGGGGGTTGGCTATTCTAGGCCCATGCCAGCTCCAACCGTTCGCAGCTGTCGGCGTGCTTGCATTGGTGGTCGAAGAAGGTCAGCCTCTTCAGATCGTTGTAGCGTTCGCTGATCTCCCCACGCGTCAGCGAGAGCAGCCGGTTAACGCTGAAGTCCTCCACGGTGAACGAGGCGACGACGCTGCCGTGGATCATCGCCTTGCGGATACCGGCCGCGCTGAAGTCGTGCGTGCTCGCCAGATGCCCCAGGAAGCCGCCGGCAAAGGAGTCGCCAGCCCCTGTCGGGTCCTTCAGGCTTTCCAGAGGAAACGCCGGTGCCACGAAGACGTCTCCGTCGCGGTCGACCATCATTGCTCCGTACTCGCCCTTCTTGACGATGAGCGCCTTCGGACCCAGATCCAGGATACGACGCGCCGCCGCCAGCAGGTTGTAGGTCTGGGCGTACTGGCGTACCTCCGCCTCGTTTAGAAGGACGACGTCGACCTTCTCAATGACCCTGGTGAGCTCGTCTCGCTTGCGCTCTATCCAGAAGTTCATGGAGTCCAGCACGGTCAGTTCGGGCGAGGTCTGGGCCAGCACGTCCAGTTGAAGCACGGGGTCGATGTTGCCGAGGAACACCAACTCGCTCTCCCGATAGTCCATCGGAAGGCTTGGGTGGAAATCCACCAGCACGTTCAGCTGGGTGTCCCGGGTATGGGCAGTATTCAGGTCGTAGTCGTAGTAGCCCGACCACCGGAACGTCCTACCCGGGAGCTTCTGCAGGCCGGCCACGTCAATGTTGCTCTGCTCAAAGAGCGCCAGATATTCTTGAGGGAAGTCTTCTCCCACGACGGCGACGATCTTGGTATCAGCAAAGTGGCGCGCTGCGAATGCGAAGTAGGAGGCTGTGCCACCCAGTGCGTCCTGCACGCTGCCAAATGGGGTTTCCACTGAGTCCAGGGCAACCGTGCCCACCACCAGCAAGCTCATGTTCTACCTCTCGGGGAAAAGGGGTCGGGGATCCCTACGCTACTGCCCCCTGACCCCTATGAGATAACTGCCCACTTCAGGGCCTCGCCGCACGCACAGTGTCGCTCGGCCGGCATCTCAGGGATCATCTTGAAAATCAGATCCCTCAGCCTTCGGTTGTTGTCGGCGAACACCCGCGTCACCTCCTCAGCGGTGACCGGTTCGATGCCCGTGCCCTCCAGGCCAACGTCGTAATCCGTGATGAGCGAGATGTTCACGTAGCACATCTCCAGCTCGCGAGCCAGAGTGACCTCGGGATACTGGGTCATGTTGATCACCTCCCAGCCCATCCCGCTGAACCACTTGCTCTCGGCTCTGGTGCTGAACCGAGGTCCCTGGATCACCACGACCGTCCCCTTTGGATGCACCGCGATGCCGAGTTCCTGCGCCGATTGGATCGCCAGATCCCTCAGCTCAGGACAGTAGGGATCGGCTGTGCTGATATGAATGGAAACCGGACCGTCGTAGTAGGTGTCCTTGCGGCCGGTCGTGCGATCCACGAACTGATCGCACACCACGAAGTCCCCGGGCTTGACGTGCGGCTGAAGACTGCCCACCGCTGTCGGGGCGATGATTCGGGTGACGCCGAGATCCTTCATGGCCCAGAGATTCGCTCGGTAGTTGATCGCGTGGGCCGGATGCCTGTGACCCTGGCCGTGTCGCGGCAGGAAGGCAACCTTGCGGCCTCCGATCTCCCCGATGGCGAACTTATCGCTGGGCGCGCCGTAGGGGGTGTTTATCGCCCTCTCCTCAACGTTCTCCAGCAGCCGGTAGAAGCCCGAGCCTCCAAAGACCCCTATCTCGGCGGTAGGCTGCTCCATGTGATCTATTCCTCCGAGCATTGCTCAACGGCGGGGCCAGGGACCCGGGGACAGGGATCGGACAGCTAAATCTGCCCCCTGCCCCCCGACTCCCGACCCCTAAACAGGGCCGCAGCGCCTCGTCAAATGGCGCCCGCGCCACGCCGTTCTCCGTGATGATGGCCGTGACCTAAGGGTGGGGAGTGACGTCAAAAGCTTTGTTTGCCACATCCACGCCTACCAAGTCTCAGAAGGCAACAGTGAGGAGGGAATTCATCCGAGGAGATAAAAAGGCTTCTCTCCAGTGGAGAAGCCATACCATGCTCCCTCTCATCTTTCAGGACGCTGCTGTCCTGTCGGACTTGGCACCTTGCCCGCGTCGCCTACCAGAGCAGCCTTTCGGCACTCCGGTTGTCTCGGCGCCGGGGCTGGTTGCCGGGCTTCATCGGGCCAGTCCCTCCACCACTCGCGATAAGAGTGACGTCTATTCGATTGTCGGCCGGAAGTATAGCAGAACCCCCGAACAGTGCCAAGCCTACAACTTCGTTGGGGACAGGGGTCTGGGAGCAGGGGACAGGGCACAGGGGGCAGGGGGCAGAGGAGGCAGGGGGCGGGGCGGGTCCAAACAGGATATACAGGATGGTCAGGATGAGATGTACCAAGCGTGGGATTATCCTGCACGCATCCTAGCCATCCTGTTTCCGCCCCCTGCCCCCCGACCCCCGATCCCTAAAGTGAAGCGGTAACCAAACCCGCGGGGTCTCTGGGAATCAAGGCGCGCCAGTACAGGACCACGAGCCAAAGACCCCGCGGGTTTCACCTTGCCTTGGTTTAGTACTGGATTTCCGCGTGAACGTCGTGGCCTTTCAGCTTCTCACGACCGTGCAGGAAGGTCAGCTCGATCAGGAATGCAATGCCGGCCACCTGGCCGCCCAGCATCTCCACCAGCTTGACGGTTGCCATCGTGGTTCCGCCGGTGGCCAGCAGGTCGTCGACGATGAGCACCCGCTGTCCAGGCTTGATGGCGTCCTTGTGCATCTCCAGGGTGTTCGTGCCGTACTCCAGAGAGTACTCAGCCCGCACGGTCTCGGCTGGAAGCTTGCCCAGCTTTCGGACCGGCACCAGACCGGCGTTCAGGAGGTATGCCAGGGGCGCGGCGAAAACGAAACCGCGGGACTCCATGCCCACCACGATGTCGATCTGTTTGCCTCTGAACCGATCCGTCATGGCATCGATAGCGACGTGATAAGCATCCGGGTCCTTCAGCAGGGTCGTGATATCCTTGAACAGAACCCCCTTGATAGGGAAATCGGGAACGTCCCGGATCTTATCATCGAGCTTCACGGCAACTCCTCCTCGAATTTGCACTGGGAAGGCACAGGCAGAGGGCGGCTAGGAAGGCTCAGCTAAACCACAGCCTTCTGGCCCGCGGGATTCTACCACAAGATAGCCCGATTCGGATGCTCCGCAGCCTATACGGGCATGAAGTCGCGGAGACGCGTACTTCCTATGAGGTGGTCAAGCGTGCGGAGCGTAAATACCTGGCCCTGGCAGGCGATGAGGATGCGCTTCATGTCCTCTCGACGAACGCCGAAGCCGCGCCCGTCGATACAGGCGACTACCTCGAAGCTGCGGGCTCCTCGGCGCAGGCGCTCGTCGCGCATATGGGCGAGGTTCAAGATTCTCGCGACTTTGTCCCGAGCGGTGCCGTCGTCCCCCGTGATTTTGGCTTCGATCAGCACCGCAGCGTTGTTTTCGTCTGGGACAAAGAAGTCGGGAGCTTGGTCATATCCCGGCACCCGCTCGGCTCGCTTCGTCTTACGAAAGGTAATTTTGGCGAGGGTGAGTTGATCCTCTATCGCGCTCTCCATCACATCCCCGACCAGTTCAGACACAGCGTCCCGATGACTGGCAAACGGCCTGCCCAGGTAACGTTCGTACAGAAGCGTGGCGTATGGCACGTGCATGGAAGCAACATGTTGAAGGGACTCAAGGCCGTGGGCGGTATCAACTTTGTTTATTCGGTGGACCGTATTTTCGCCACCCGGTGGCGAGCCACCGGTAATGTACTGGACAGCAACAGACAATAGCGCATCAATTCTGTCAATGGCCTTGGCATCTCGGGGGCGGGCAAGGTGCGTGAAATAATCCCGGCGGACGCGACATCGACCGTCCAAGCCTCTTGCGTATCCCTGGTTAATGTCGCTTCCACGCTCCGATCGAGCCAAGTCCGCCCACTCCGGTGGCGTCATACCCAGGATTGCGCGCAACACCAGAAAGGACAATGCATCAGCGCGAAGGGCATTCCAGATATCCGACTCCGTAAAATGGCCAAAGGCAGAGGTATATCTCTTGAGAGTTTCGTACGCGTCTTGGAAGTCGCTGTACTCGACGAATCCCGTTCCCTTGGGCAGGACGAGAAACTGAGACTGGAGATCGGAGAAGGTGACGTCCACCATGTCGTCAAGGTGATCCTGAAGATAGTCGTACTCTACCTCAAAGGGCCGAGGCGTATTCACTTCTCCTACCTTCTCCTGATCTTGTAGTAGAGGGCCGCTCCGCTATCGACAAATGTGACATCAAAATGGCAGCATGTCTGAAGGCACGTCGTAGTGCCCCTCATCTTCCTTCAGCAGGAGCGGCAGAATCTCTTGATGGCGGGCGGGATCTATCGGGAGCTGTTTCTCAACCGCTTTGAATCCGCCCAGATCCTCTATAGCTTGCGCAACACGTTCCATCTTGTTCTTGACGGGCGCTTCCCGGTCCCAGTTGATGCGTGCGTGCCAAACTGCAAGCCTGATCAGATGACCATAGGCGATACACCTGAGATCACCTGAAGTACACCTTATTCCAGCACGGGATAGTTGGGCGGAGTCGCGAAGTACAAGTCCGGCAATCTCGTTCGGGGTGGTGACGATGGTCCTGCGATTCACAATGCCGGTGGACCTACAAACGAAAACCGTGTCGATGATCGAAGACCCTGTACCGTTGATGTGTATGGAGCCTCCCATCTCACCTGGGCACGGCAGAGACGCGGAACACACGAGGCCGGCATCCAGCATGGCGACGGCTATCGGAAAATAGGCGTCGATCACGTTGTGATGGTATGTGAAGACGAACGGCGCCCCGGGCTTCAGTGCCCTTGCCGTTCGCCTGAAGGTTTCTGCTAGGCCGTGAGTGAAATGGCTCAGGCCTCGATCCATGGTGACGTTGCCCGTCAGTTCTCGCGGGCTGCGAGTGGAATGGCGGCGGAAAACCCCGCTATCGTCGGATACGAGTCGACGCAGCCAGACGAAGCAGAAATCCATCAGTTCTGCGTACTGGACGTTTGCAAAATAGGGAGGGTCAGTCAGGACAGCATCCACGGATGCATCATCCCATTCGGCTGTGGTAGCGTCACCGCAGGTGATCTCCACGCTTCGATGAACCGCGGAGGGGGAGATACCATGCCGTTCTCCTATCCACTCCCCAGATATCGGTACACGTATCTTCTGCCCCTTCTCGTGACGAACCTCAAAAGGTTCTGAGCAGTACTGTTTGGCCCTGCTGTACTTCTCTACAATGTTGCTCCATCCCCCGCTGCCGACATTCCCTTCCCCATTCACGATTCCAAACAGGTTGGACTCACACTGAATGAGTCCGACTGGAAAACCGTGGACCGAGAAGATGTCCAACGACTTCAAGGCGCGAGGATCGTACCTGCAAAGCATGTTCTGATAACGAAGCAAGTCGGAAACGTTCGTGGCTAGAGCATCTCTCACCACCTCAGAGCTCTCGGAAACGACTGCCCGACACAGAAGTTCCAGCCCCAGGAGTTGGCGTCCGTTGAACATTTCTCGGTAGTGTCGGTATCCCCATCGATGCAGCCGGTCAGTTTCGTCCCCTCGTGGGATTGCCTCATCCGGAACAAATCTCGAGGTCGTTTTCGCCCAAAAGTGCTCAGCCTGAACGTATTTGCTTAAGTCGGACGGGTCGGGCCTCTTGAAGAACCTTCCAACGTGCTTCGGCTTGCAATGCGGGCAATGATACTCGATGGCTATCATGCGATGGCTAGGGGGTCCATCCAAAGGATTGGGATAGCTGTTCACCGCTCCGCAGTGAGGGCAAGCACAACGGTTGCGCGAGGCGGGACCCGAAACCTGCAACAACGTTCCACAACTATGGCACGAACCGGGGTGATGACGGTCATCCACTTCGCTGAGTTCGCCACACGATGGGCAGATCAAGACGTTCTTCGGGTGTCTCTGATTCTCAGCCAGCAGATACCCGGGGAAAAGGTCGATATCTCCTCCGCAGACGCTGCAGCCGATCACCTTCACCCATAAGAAGTATTTCACGGGTACGGCTGCCCCGCACAGCGTGCAGGTGGTGGAGTAAAGCGCGCCTATCTCGTCTCTAACGCTCTCTTGGACACGGCTCGCTGCTTCACGATAGCCGCCGAGGTCCAGGCTCGCGATTTCTTGGCGTACGACCCAGTAAGCCATCGGATTGATGTCGTAGCCAGCGACACTACAGCCGAGACGATTGGCCTCCAGCAGCGGCGTACCCCCTCCCATAAAGGGATCGGCGATGTGCACTTGGGGCAAATCGTGGGACATGTAGTACGTCTGCCGAAGCGGACCGTTCGTAAACTCCGACAGGATCAGCGATCTGAACAGCGTTCCGGGACGCCGAGCGAACCACTTGTGGACCGCAATTACTGGCCGGTAGTTTTGCTGGATCTGTTTCTCCCGGAGAGCGAGATCGGCAACAAATGGCACATCGAAGGTAGTCTCTATCCGTGATCTGTCTGGAGCCTGTACCGCGGTAATAGTCGCGGTCGTCGAGGATCTGTCTTGTGTGGAGTCAGCTTGCTCGTGGGACTGTCCACAAATCATACTAAGGCGCCACCTCCTCCACCTGCGTCACGGGAATGACCATGCCATCCTCTGACGAATACCACTGTAACACGGACCGTGTTCTAAGTCGAAGAACTCTCCCGACAGGCCAGCCGCAGTCGTCAAGCGGCCCTCACACCCTGGCCATCATCGTCCGCGCCTTCTCCTCGATTTCGTTCACGATATCCTGCAGGAGCGGCATCCAGTCGATGCTAGCGGCGCGGCGGAGACGAATCTGGTTGGGAAGCACCTTGACCTTCGCCCCGTACCGCCGCTGGAGGTCGCCGCGCACGGTGAGGGGAATCCCGTCCAGCTTCACCACGATCTCGCCTTCCTGAAGGCTAATGGACCTGATCCCGATGCGCGCTGCCACCAGCTTCAGGTTCAGCGCGAAGAAGAGGTTCTGCGCTTCCTCCGGCAGGGGACCGAAGCGATCCTGCAACTCCTCCACCAGCCCACCGAGGTCGTCCTCCTTCTTCACGGTCGCCAGCCTCTGGTAGAGGCTGAGGCGAGCGGCCTCGTCCGGCACGTAGCCCTCAGGCAGATGCGCCGTCAGCGGCAGCTCCACGCTCACCTGCGGCTCCACCGCGGCTGTCTGCTTGCCCTGCAGATCGGCCACAGCCTCGGCCAGCAGCCGTGTGTAGAGGTCGAACCCGACGGCATTCACGTGTCCGTGCTGCTCGACCCCCAGGAGGTTGCCGGCCCCACGAATCTCCAGGTCCTTCATGGCTATGCGGAAGCCGGAGCCCAGTTCGGTGTTCTCGAAGATGGTCTTCAGTCGCTTCTCGGCAACCTCGTTCAGCTGCTTGTTCTTGCTGTACAGGAAGTAGGCGTAGGCGCGGTTAGCACCGCGCCCCACCCTGCCGCGAAGCTGATAGAGCTGGGCCAGGCCGAAGTGGTCCGCGTTGTTCACCACGATGGTGTTCACGTTGGGGATGTCCAGGCCTGACTCGATGATTGTGGTGCACACAAGGATGTCGTGCTCCCCGTCGGCGAACTCCAGCATCACCCTCTCCAGCGAATCCTCGGGCATCTGGCCGTGGCCAATGGCGATGTGCGCCTCGGGCACCAGCTTCTGCAGCTGGCCGGCCACGTAGTGAATGTTCTGAACCCGGTTGTGGACAAAGAAGATCTGGCCTCCACGATCCATCTCCCGCAGGATCGCCTCCCGCACCAGGCCGTCCGTGTACTCGGCAACGAAGGTGCGGATGGGAAGCCGGTCCTCGGGTGGCGTCTCCATGGTGCTCATGTCCCTGATGCCGGCCAGCGACATGTGGAGCGTTCTCGGGATCGGTGTGGCGCTCAGGGTCAGGACGTCTACCTCGTTGCGGAGCTGTTTCAGTCGCTCCTTGTGCATCACGCCGAACCGTTGCTCCTCGTCCACGATCACCAGGCCGAGCTCTTTGAATTCCACATCCTTCTGGACGAGGCGGTGGGTGCCGATGCAGATGTCCACGCTCCCTGCCTTGAGCCCCTCCACCACCTGCCGCTGCTCCTTCTCGGAGCGGAAGCGTGAGAGCACCTCCACCGTGACCGGGAACGCCTGCAGGCGCTCGCGGAAGGTGGCGAAGTGCTGCTGCGCCAGCACCGTCGTCGGGACCAGCACCGCGACCTGCTTGCCGTCCATCACCGCCTTGAAGGCGGCACGTAGCGCCACCTCCGTCTTGCCATAGCCCACGTCGCCGCAGATCAGTCGATCCATCGGCCGCGGGGTCTCCATGTCCTCCTTCACCTGGCGGATGGCATCCAGTTGGTCTGGCGTCTCCACATAGGGGAAGGACGCCTCC
>JAJYKO010000108.1 GCA_021788565.1 Chloroflexota bacterium | reverse complement strand
CAGCGGCCTGGGCTGCGGTTCAGGTAGCCAAGCGGCCAGAGAACGCGGGCAAACTTATCGTGGTGGTGCTTCCGGATACCGGTGAGCGCTACCTGAGCACGCCGCTCTTCCAGGAGCCGCAGCAGGCCGTCTCGGCAGCGCTGTAACGTTGTCGGAGTCGGATCGATCAAGTAGGGGCGAAGCATCCGCCGGAAGGCGTCATTGGAGAGAGGCTGCACCTGCGCGGATGCTTCGCCCCTACAGCTTGGTCGATCACAACCCGGCCTCGTATAATTAGCTTATCGTGACATAATCCTTTGTATCTCGAGGGCTTTTGGCGTGGCCGAGCTGGTAGTGGTTGCCATGAGCGGCGGTGTAGACAGCTCCGTGGCTGCAGCACTGCTCCTGGAGCAGGGGTATAACGTAGTTGGCGTTACCATGAACCTCTGGCCTCGCGAGAGCATGGTGGAGGCCGATACTCGTCATAACGTCTGCTGCTCTCTGGAGTCGGTGAATGATGCCAGGCGTGTAGCCGACAGGCTCGGCATTCCTCACTACACTCTGAACTTCCGCGACGTATTCGATCGAGAGGTAGTTCGCGACTTCCTGGCTGAGTATGCCCGGGGACGCACTCCCAACCCGTGCATCCGCTGCAACCGCTTCGTGAAGTTCGACGCTCTTTTGGCCAAGGCGTTGAGCTGGGGAGCCAACTACATCGCGACCGGTCACTACGCTCGCGTGGAGCGCTCCCCAGAAGGGCGCTACCTGCTGAAGAAGGCGTTGTACTCTGCCAAGGACCAGAGTTATGCCCTCTACTCCCTTTCCCAGCAGCAGCTGGCCCACACCCTGTTTCCCCTGGGAGGGCTGGAAAAGTCCGAAACGCGCCGAATCGCGGCCGACCTTGGTCTCGCTACCGCCGATAAGCCGGAGAGCCAGGAGCTTTGCTTCGTGCCCGACGGCGACTATGTCGGGTACATCTCGCAGCGACTTCCTTCTGCGGCGATGCCGGGACCCATCCGAAACCTCAAGGGCGAGGTGCTGGGTACCCACCCGGGGATCGCTTTCTTCACCGTCGGACAGCGCAAGGGACTCGGTATTGCCACGGGCAAGCCGCTTTTCGTGGTCGAGCTGCTGCCCGAGGAAAACACGGTTGTGGTGGGTGAGCGCGAAGAGCTATACTCCCGCGGCCTGCTGGCCGACGACGCGAACTGGATAGCCATGGTGCGACCAGTCGGTCAGATTCGCGTCAGCGCGAAGATCCGGTACCGATCCACCGATGTGCCTGCTCTCGCCGAGATGGGTCTGGACGGGAGTGTCCGGATAGAGTTCGACGAGCCGCAGCGTGCCGTGTCCCCTGGCCAGGCGGTGGTCCTGTACGACGACGACACGGTGGTTGGTGGCGCAACGATTCGGCGAGCAATTAGCGAATAGCTGCTGGCTAATAGCTAATGTCCAGCAGCTATTCGATTGGAGGAGACAACGATGGAAGAGCTCGAGTCAAAGTACGACCGACTTAAGGCGATACTGCGAGAGATGGATAGCGTGGCCGTTGCCTACTCCGGGGGTGTGGATAGTACCTTCCTCCTCAAGGTGGCGACGGACGAACTCGGGCCGGTTCGGGTGCTGGGCATTATCGCCGTATCCGAGTCCTACCCGGCTCGCGAACTGGAGGAGGCGCGGAAGCTGGCTGAGGAGATGGGGGCCCGTATTCGGTTGATCGAGACGGAGGAGCTCTCCAATCCGGAGTACGCGCGCAACCCGGCAAATCGATGCTTCCACTGCAAGACCGAACTGTTCACCAAGATGTTCCCCGTCGCTCAGGAGGAGGGGCTGAAGCAGCTCCTGTATGGCGTCAACGCCGACGACATGGGCGATTTCCGGCCGGGCATTCAGGCCGCCAAACGGATGGGCGCACGAGGCCCGCTACAGGAGGCAGGCCTTACCAAGAATGAGATCCGCCTTCTCTCCCGACGGCTCGGGCTTCGCACCTGGGACAAGCCGGCCTACGCCTGCCTTTCCTCCCGTATCCCATACGGCCAGATCATCACGAAAGAGGCCCTTCAGCAGGTGGACGCCGCGGAGAACTTCATGCATGACCTGGGCTTCCGCCAGGTACGGGTGCGCCACCACGACAAGATCGCGCGGATCGAGCTTCCAGCCCAGGATATGGCGCGGCTGGTGTCAGACGGTGCCGCGGAACTGGTCGTCGCCAAGCTAAAGGAGTTGGGGTATCTGTACGTGACGCTGGACCTTCAGGGCTATCGAATGGGCAGCATGAACGAGGTGCTCAAAGCGGCTCGACCTGCTGTCTGATTGATAAGCCAGGCTCTTCCTGGTACGATCCTCCCGTGCGGCCGCTGGAGGGCTTTCGCGCTTCTGCGACTTTCGTCGAGTCTTCAGGCGGAGGTGGGTCTTTCCTTGATGTCTCCCGAGGATACCACCCGGCTGATTATCGATTCCAGCAGTGTGTTAAGTACGCGCGGGAGCATCTGCTGCCCTGAAAGGAAGAAGAGTAATGGTTGAGGAAAGCGGAGCTAGCTCGGGCATCCTCGAGAAGTTCAGCCTGGCGGGCAAGATCGCCCTCGTGACCGGCGCCAGCCGCGGCATCGGGCAGGCCCTCGCGATAGGATTGGCGGAGGCCGGCGCTGACATGGCTCTGGTCGCCCGCACCCAGGTGGCGCTGAATGAAACGGCTTCGCGAGCACGGGAGTTGGGGCGAAGGGCTCTGGTGATTCCGGCTGACGTCTCCCAGATATCTACCATCCACGACGTCGTCGACAGAGTGATGCAGGAGTACGGCCGGATAGACATCCTCGTGAACGCTGCCGGCACACAGGCGCGAAAGCCCATTCTCGAGATGAAGGAAGAGGATTGGGAAACAGTGGAGTCTCTCAATCTGAAGGCCGTCTACTTCTGCTCCCAGGCGGTCGCTCCACACATGATCGACCAGGGCAAGGGAAAGATCATCAACATCTGTTCGCTTACCTCTACCATCGGTATCGCCAACGTGAGTGTCTATGCGGCGACCAAGGGCGGGGTGCTCTCCATGACCAGGTCGATGGCGGTCGAGTGGTCGCGACACGGGATCAACGTGAACGCCATAGCCCCCGGCTACTTCAAGACCGAAATGACGAGGCGACTGCAGGATGATCCTGAGAGGAATGCGTGGATCGTTAGCCGTACCCCGATGGGGAGATGGGGCGAGTTGAGCGACCTGAAAGGGACGGTGGTGTTCCTGGCCTCCGCCGCCTCGGACTTCATCACCGGGCAACTACTCAACGTGGATGGGGGCTGGCTCGCTTCGTGAAGTAGCACTTATCCTGTCTATCCTGTTTGGTATTCAGTTGTGAGGGGGTTCAGGGCGTGGCTACCATCGAGAGCTACATCTCGGAAAACGAGGGCAGGTTCTTGGAGGGGCTCAAGGAGTTTCTCCGCATCCCTAGCATCAGCGCTTCTCCCGAGCATTCCTCTGACATGACTCGAGCCGCCGAGTTCGCGGTCGAGAAGATGAAGTCCCTGGGAATGACAAACGCGAAGGTGATGCCGACGAGGGGGCATCCGGTTGCCTACGCGGAGTGGCTCGGCGCCCCCGGGGCCCCAACCGTCCTCGTGTACGGCCACTACGACGTGCAGCCCGCCGATCCGCTGGATCTCTGGGTCTCGCCGCCCTTCGAGGCGCAGGTCAGAGGGAACGAGTTGTACGCCCGTGGCTCTGCCGATGACAAGGGCCAGGTGTACATGCACTTGAGCGCCGTCGAAGCCCACATGAAGGTCAACGGCAGGCTTCCCGTCAATTTGAAATTCCTTTTGGAGGGCGAGGAGGAGATCGGAAGCGAGCACCTTCATCGCTTCCTGGCTGAAAACAGGGATCTGTTGAAGGCAGACGTGGCAGTAATTTCCGACTCAGCATGGCTGGACCACGACATCCCGTCGATCACTTACGGACTCCGTGGACTCACCTACCTGCAGGTAGACGTGCAGGGCCCGAACAGTGACCTCCATTCCGGGTCGTTTGGTGGGTCCGTCGCCAATCCCATTCAAGCGCTGTGCGGGATGATCGCTTCCCTGAAGGACGATCATGGACACGTGACCGTACCGGGTTTCTATGACAAGGTGCGAACAATCAGCGCTGACGAGCGTCATCAGATCGCTAGCCTGCCGTTCGACGAGGACAAGTACCGCCAGGAGTTGGGGGTTCCACAGCTCCTCGGCGAGGAGGGGTACACCACGCTCGAGCGAGTGTGGGTACGGCCGACCCTGGAGGTGAATGGGATCTGGGGCGGTTTCACGGGGGAAGGATCCAAGACGGTGCTTCCTTCACGTGCATCCGCCAAGATCAGCTGCAGGCTAGCCCCGGACCAGGACCCCGACGAGATCTTCCAAATCGTTGCGAATCGGCTAAAGGAGCTGTGCCCTCCGTCCGTGACCATGGAGATCACCCCAATGCACGGCGGGAAGCCCGCGCTCACGCCCCTCGATCACCCGGCGGTGCAGGCTGCGGCCGTGGCGATGGAGAAGGCCTTCCACAAGCGACCTGCCTTCATCAGGTCGGGTGGTACGGTGCCCGTGGTGGCATCCATGGTCGAGTTGCTGAGTGTTCCGGTGGTGTTGATGGGGATTGGCCTTCCGGACGAGCACAGCCACGCACCGAACGAGCGACTGGATCTGGGGAACTTCTTTGGAGGCATCCGCGCGGTCGCGTTCCTGTGGGACGAGATGGCAAAGCAACGCTGACGGCCGAGCCCCGTCGGCCAGGGTCTTTTAGCTGTCATCCTGAGCCTCAGCGAAGGATCTCTCCAGCCACGAGGAGATGCTTCGCTTACGCTCAGCATGTCACGGTACCGATTTCGGCGATACACTTCACGGCTTCGGAGAGGGAACACTAAAAGACCCTGCCCCGTCGGCTGAGTGCACTGGTGAGGAATGGCCTGCTGGTGTAAAATGGCATCGTTCCACTGCGGCCGGGGATTATGCCTATGAGTGCCCAGACAGCGAAGATGCTGAAGTGGCTGCCGGTTGTGCGCCGGCCCAGATTCACTTACTCCATCGGCCTGCAAGTCAGGATTGCTTTTCTCGTAGCTTCCGGATTGCTGGCTCTGATTGCCATCTTCGTCGTATTGGGCCTGTCAGCACTCCGGGCCAGCAGTGACAGAGAGATCCAGCAGAAATCCCTAATGGCCCAGATGGCGGCTGGCCACCTGGATGCACTCCTCTCAGAGGCGACCGGCTCGGCGAATTGGGCGGCGGCCGGTTTGGCGGCTCCCCTCCAGGCGGGCGACCTTACTCTGGTGCGTTCGGTGCTGCACGCCGATAGCCGCCGGGCCCGCCCCGACACGAGCGCCTTGCTGCTGTTTGATGCAGCAGGGAGACGCCTACAAACGGAGCCCTCCAGCCTTTCATTCAGCTACCCTGCCTTGAGTCTGGCCGTCAGGTCGGCGCTGGACTCGAACAAGGCCTCGACCATCGACTGGGTGCGAGGTGGCACCTCCGGATTCGCCCTCGTGATTGTGCCCGTCAAGGGCTCGGATGGGAGGAACCTGGGGTCAGTGGCCGCGGCAGTGGACTTCTCAGAACCTTCGCTCAAGCACTGGTTGCAGCAGATATCGATGGGACAGAACGGCATGGTTGACGTCGTGGACAGCACTGGTATAGTGCTGGCTGCCTCCTCCGACGAAGGACGTCTGGGTCCCTCCGATCACGCCAGCTACTTCTCGAACCTGATGGCCCAGAAGCGCCCCGCGGTCGACACCTGCTACGACTGCCATGGGGTTTCTGGGAATGCCCCAAGGGAGAAGGAGATCATGGCCTTTGCGCCGCTCCAGGAAGCGAACTGGGGAGTGGTGCTGCGCGAACCAGAGAACGAGGTGCTGGGACCCACCCGCGTTCTGCAGCAGCAGGTGTTGGGGCTCGGCTTGATCTCCCTGGTTGTGGCCCTCTTCATGGTGTGGCTCACTACTCGCAGCGTTCTGAGTCCTATCCGCGCGCTTACTGCCTCCGCCCGAAGGATTGCCGAGGGCGAGCTGGACGAGGATGTGGCCGCTCAGGGCACGGACGAGATAGCGGAGTTGGGCCGAACGTTGGATTTCATGCGCTTGAAACTGCAGCGCTCGATGGACGAGATCAAGGGGTGCAACACCGAGCTGAACCGGAGGGTGCTGGAGCGAACGGCCGAGCTAGAGCGGTCCCGCGACGAGCTGGAGCAATCGCGAGATTCCATGCAGTTGTTGATAGATCGGCTGTCCACATTGAACGCTATAGCGGTAGCGCTCAACCGCTCGCTCGAGCTGGAGAAGGTGCTTCAGGAGGCTCTGGCCAACGCGTTGAGGCTAACCTCGATGGACGCAGGTGCGATCTATCTGGTGGATGAGCAGACAGGAGAGCTGGAGCTAGCGGCACACAAGGGAATCTCCGGGGAGGCTGCGAGAGTAGCCGCGAACTTCGGGCTGAGCGCGACCCTCTGCGCCGCCGCGGCGCAGACCGGGGAGCCGCTGGTGATGGAAAACACTGGACGCTATGCGAGGGGAACCAAGTCTATTTTGGTGACCGAGAAGATGCACTGCATGGCACGAGTGCCTTTTAAGTCCGACGGACGGCTCCTGGGAACGATGGTTCTCGGCTGCCCTGAGTCGCGCAGTTTCTCCAAGGCAGAGATGGAGCTCCTGACCTCCGTGGCCAATCAGATCGCGGTAGCTGTGCAGAAGGTTCGGCTTTATGAGGAGCTGCAGCGAAAAGAGAAGCTGAGGGGCGATCTGCTCCAAAGAGTCATCAGCGCTCAGGAAGAGGAGCGCAAACGGATCGCCCGCGAGCTGCACGATGAGACGAGTCAGGCGTTGGCCGCCCTGGCCGTTGCCGTGGAGACGGCGGCGGCACAGGCCTCGGATGGCGGCGATGTCGGCTCCAGCCTCGATCGAATGAAGTCGCTGGCGGTGAGTACCCTGGAAGAGGTGCACCGGCTTGTCTTCGACCTGCGTCCTACCTTGCTGGACGACCTTGGCCTTATAGCGGCTCTACGGTGGTATGCTGAAACCAGGCTCGGCGAGGTCGGAATCAAAGTGAGGGTCGAGATCGGCGGTGAGGATCGAAGACTCGGGCCCCTGATCGAAACCACCCTGTACCGAGTGATCCAGGAAGCGGTGAACAACGTTGCGAACCACTCGGGCGCGCAGAATTTCACCATCACCCTCGTGATGAAGACACGCTGCCTATCCCTGACGATGGTGGACGACGGCTGGGGATTCGATATGGCCGAGCTGGCCCGCTCCAACGACGGCAAGAGAGGGCTCGGGCTGATGGGAATGAAGGAGCGAGTGGAACTGCTTGGCGGCACCTTCTCCATCTATTCGGAGCTAGGACACGGGACAGAAATCACTATGCAGGTTCCCCTGGAAGGCGAGGGCAGCTGTGATGGCTGAGAAGATACGAGTGTTGCTGGTCGACGATCACACCATCCTGAGGGACGGCATTCGAGCGCTGCTCTCTCTCTCTAAGGACATCGAGGTGGTAGGTGAGGCGGCGGACGGCCAGGCGGGCGTCGAGCGGGCCGCGGAGTTGCTCCCAAACGTAGTCCTGATGGATATCGCCATGCCAGGCCTCGACGGTCTGGAGGCGACGCGCAGGATCAAAGACCGGAACAAGAACGTGAAGGTGCTGATTCTGACTCAGCATGAGAATCGAGAGTACGTCTTTCCGATTCTGAAGGCAGGCGCCGACGGCTACGTACTGAAGAAAGCCGCAGGTACTGAGCTTGTCTCGGCCATCAGGGCGGTACATGAGGGCGGGACCTTCCTCTATCCGTCGGTGGCGAAGGCGGTAGTGGAGGACTATCTCAGACCGGATGGAACCATCGCGGAGCGCCGCCACTCCAAGCTTACGGATCGCGAGCTCGAGATCCTCAAGCTTGTTGCCGAGGGGCGAAGCAACCAGGAGATCGCCGACATGCTGTTCCTGAGTGTAAAGACCGTGACCGGCCACCGCACAAACATCATGGAGAAGCTGGATATCCACAGCCGGACCGAACTGGTGAAGTACGCCATCCGCACTGGCCTCATCCAGGTGTAACCTATACTGCACACACTGGAACCCTGGATTCCCGCGTCCGCTGGAATGACGGTCTTTGCAAGCCCGCGGGCTTCCCTCGGGAGACCGTTTAGATCCAACCTGGCTTCACTCTTAGGCCGCGTCTGCCCTATATCCTGTCCATCCTGTCCATCCTGTTTCTCCCACCTCTCCGCCTCTCCCAGTCTCCCACTCACCCCGTCCCCCCGTCTTCACCGTCTAGGGCATTTTCCCTACCCCACAACAGGGTGTTTGCCGTCTTCACTCTGCGTGCCCTCTCTCTTAGACTCAACATCGGTGGCTCGGGCCACGAGGTGGAGCATGTTTAGGGTCTCTGCCACCCCGGACTCACTCGAATTGTCGCCGGCAGTCTTCGCTCTGCGGCGACGACCCGTATCGCTGCAGGCTCATGGCTGGCCGTATTCCTGTGACGGACGCAGGAGAGTGTGGAAGGAGGGGAGTACGGTCTTCGGCCTCACACGCCGAGACTACAGTGGCGTAGGTGCAAATGGGTCTTTTCTCTCAGTCAGTTAGTTGGGTTGAGGAAGAACTCAATCGTTTCACAAAGGAGGAAGCACCATGGCTCTGGCACAGCACGCTGAGCCGGCAAGAAAGCGAAGCATCCTGCTGACAAGCGAGGATTGGTGGTCCGTCTATCTGGGTCTGGGACTCCTCGTGATCACCGTCTTGGCGTTCGCGATGGGGTCGCCACTTAACATGCTGAAGCTGGCGGTGCCCATCCAGTGGCCCAAGGGAGATCTGATCGCGCACTTCGGCGCTAACTTTGGCGCGTACCTATCGATGTACGTGCTACTGGCGGTCTTCACCGGCTTTGCGGTGGCAGTAATGGGCGGCAAGGTTGGTCAATATCTGGCGTCGTTCACGGTGCTATTTGTCGCCGCACTCCTTATCCTGACACTGGGTAGTGAAGATACGTCGAAGGTCTATGGTCTGGAGTATCCATTCTGGGCCCTCGTGGTCGGGCTTGTCATCGGGAACCTCTGGGAGATGCCAGGTTGGTTCAGAGCATCCGCCGGTAGAACGGAGTTCTACATCAAGACCAGTATCGTGTTGCTGGGGGTGAACCTGCCGTTTACCACCGTGGTTTCCGGTGGTGGATGGGGCTTCCTCGAAGCCGTCACCATCGTGGGCATCGGCTTCATCGTGGCCTTCATCGTCGCGAAGCGGCTTGGGTTCGACAACCCGTTCGCGTCGATACTGGGCGCCGGCGGCTCCGTCTGCGGTATCTCCGCGGCCATCGCCGTCGGCGGTAGCGTCAAGGCCAATTCGAAGCACATCGGTTACATCTGCTCCCTCGTCATGGTGTACGCCCTTGTGCTGATCTTCGCGATGCCATTTATCGCCAGGACTCTGCACCTCACCGACGCCGTGGCTGGGGCCTGGATCGGCGGCTCCGAACTCGCGGATGCAGCCGGTCTCGCCGCTGCCGCGATGGTCTCCGATAAGGCGACTCAGGCTTTCACCCTCGTGAAACTGAACCGCGACGTGATGATCGGAGTGCTTGCCTTCGTCTTGGCCGTGCTTTCCGTTACTCAGTGGGAGAAAAAAGAGGGCCAGGCCCTGCCGAGCCCGATGGTTATCTGGGACCGCTTCCCCAAGTTCGTTATCGCCTTCCTGCTGACATCCTTCCTGGCGACCATGTGGAACGTCCAGTACGGGAAGGACTTCGCGCCGGCGGTCACGGCTAACCTGAACAACGTGCGAACCTGGCTGTTCACCCTGGCCTTCCTCTGCATCGGCTGCAACACGAAGATCGAGGATATCCGAAGCATGGGCTGGAGGCCGATCACAGCGTTTACTGTCGTCGTGGTGGTGAACCTGATCGTCGGGTTCATTATGGCAAACCTGCTGTTCGGTGGTATAATCGCCAAACCGCTATAGCCTCGTTAATGAAAATGCGTGGTGGGTGATGGGGGCGGAGCAAAGGCTGCTCTCCTCACCACCCACCTCGCATAACACGTCAGCCAGCGTTGGCTACCCACCATTCATCACCCTTAGGGAGGAGAGAGTAGGTCCATGGAAGAAGAGTCCAAGACTCCGTTAGCGGACCAACTCGAAGGAGGCCCCTGGCCGAGTTTCGTGAAGGAGATCAAGAAGCGCGCTGAGTCAACCCCGGCCGCTCAGGATCTGCTTGGCCAGCTGGAGCTGTCTTACGAGGAGAAGAAGGTACACTGGAAGCACGGCGGCATTGTAGGCGTGAGAGGCTACGGCGGCGGAGTCATCGGACGCTACTCCGATAGTCCGGAGAAGTTCCCGAACGTCGCTGAGTTCCATACGGTCCGTGTGAACATGCCCAGCGGCTGGTTCTACACCACTGAGAGACTTCGCACGTTGTGCGACATCTGGGAAAAGTACGGCAGCGGCCTCACCAACATGCATGGCTCCACCGGAGACATCATCCTTCTGGGCACGCAGACCGATAAACTGCAGGAATGCTTCAACGCCCTCAGCGAAGCGGGATTTGACCTGGGCGGCTCTGGGTCCGATCTTCGAACACCCAGCGCCTGCGTGGGGCCGGCTCGTTGCGAGTACGCGTGCATCGACTCCCTCAACCTCTGCCACGATCTTACGACGACCTATCAGAACGAGCTGCACCGGCCGATGTGGCCGTACAAGTTCAAGATCAAGATTTCCGCCTGCGCCAACGACTGCGTG
>JAJYKO010000107.1 GCA_021788565.1 Chloroflexota bacterium | reverse complement strand
GGACGTTGGCTCCGGTGGGGTACCCAAGGGGACCGAGTGCCGAGAGGAGCCTGATAGTGGTGTCCTGCGGGAGATACTGGAGGACGAGGGCAATGACCGCGGCCGCGACCCCACCCATGAGCAGGATGATGACGGCCCTGCGGAGCTGCGAGGTGGTGCGAATGCAGTTTATGACGGAGAAGAAGAACAGGATACTGTTCAGGCTCTTCATGAAGAGCCGAAGCCGCTCCGGATCTATGGAGTAGGTGAGGCCCAAAACGAAGGATGCCAGCGTCAGCCCCAGGTAGATCAGGATGGGGAAGGTAAGTGCACTTCCCATGAGCGGCCGTCCGCGCTGTATCGCCCAGTAGACCCAGACAACCAGAAGGGTCGAGAGGGTGGCGTCCACCAGGGTAAAGCTGAACCCGATGTGAACGGGGATCACAGCGAAGGGCAGGAGGTTCGCTACGCCGATGAATGCGATGACGCCAAGTTCCGGCCACAGGAAGAAGGCGACGACGACGGCGATGCCGAACATCCCCATGACGGCCATGATTGGCTGGGCGAAGGCGATGCCGGTGCCGAGCACCGCGCCGGCGAGCAGGGCGACGATGACGGTGCGACGGGTGCGGTCATCGCGTTCCATGGTGGCCGCCCACGGCTGTTCGCTCATGGGGCCACCTCTATGGTGGCAAGGGCCACGGAATCGCCTCGGGGAGCGCCGTCTGCGCCGACTATCTGCAGCCGGTCGCCGGTGTTAGCGGAGTACATGCCAACCTTGAGCTTGTATGTCCCCGGTTTCGCATCCGGAGCGATGGGGATGTCGTACTTGTCCGTCACCACTTCGCCGCTGCGCCAGGTGGTCGTCGGCCTCGTGTTGTTCACGGGTATCGAGTCGTGCTGGCCGGCGAAGACGTTCTGGTCGTTTATCACGTGGGTGAACACCTTGTAGCTCTTGTCGAAGCGGCTGACCGTCTTCCAGTAGATGGTGAGATGCAGGGTGTCACCAGGCCGGACCGTAGTGGCGGAGAGGTCGAAACCGGCCAGGTCTGCCTTGCCGCCGATGGTGGCGCCCAGGGTGTTCTCCATGTGTGGCAAGTTGTAGTTGGCGTCCGGCGTCTTGACGTCAACCATCGCGATCTGCGTGTAGCGCAGGGGAGAGATTGGCCGAGTGGGGGAGGGGGAGACAGGGGGAGTGGGAGCAGGAGCCGGGTTCTGAGTTCCGGGTTCGGAGCTCTGAGTACCGGGTTCTGCCGAGACGGGGGCGATGGAGATCCAGTAGGTCCGCTCGTCGAGGTTGAGGGGCAGGGAGAACCAGTATTTGGACGTGATCTGCTCGCCCGAGCGCCATTTCGAGGTCGGGTAGGGCGACAACGGCATGGTCTGCTCGCCTAAGGGCTGGCCGGTGCCGTCGAACAGGGCGATCCGGACGGAGTAGTCGGACTTCGGCGTTTGCGGCACCTGCCATTTGGCCGTGATCTCCAGACGGTCGCCCGGCACGGCTTTGGTCTGGCTCACCTTGGAGGAGAGAAGGTTCAGGCTGTCGGAGCCCAGCTCCCAGCTGCCCTGGGGGAGCTGGGACGCGGTGGAACCCGCCTTTGCCCCCTCCCCTGCCGGTGGAGGGGAGTAACCGGTGGATGGCGTTACCGATACCTTACCAAGGGTGAGAACGGTGCCGATAGGCGTGTGGTGGCTGGTGGTAGCTATGGATAGCTCTTTCAGTGTGGCCGGGTCGTACAGGTTCATCTCGATGGTGTAGTCGCCGGGCGGAGTTCCTGCCGGTACCTGGAGCTTGTGCACGTCGTGGATGATGTCGCCTACATTCCACTTGGTGGGCGGATAAAGCGGGTTGACCATGACCTCGTCGGTCCGAGCCCAGACGTGGTGATCGGCATCAACCAGCGTGATGGCTTCCTTCAGGTCGGTCGTCTGTTTTTTGTGGGCGATCCAGTGGAGGTCCAGGTTGAAGGCGTTGCCGGCCGGAACCGCCTCGCTATCCGCGTTCCAACCCCAGAACTCCAGCGAGCCGCCAAAGGTGGCGTCGATCGGATGCTGAATAATCGGGTAGTAGCTGAAGGGTTGAGTCGGGCTCACGTCGAACAGGCGGAGGCCAAGGCCGGTGAACTTGACGTTCAATGGCTCCTCGGTGGCCTGGGTACTCATGATGTGAAGGACGTAGCCAGCCGGGTCCTCCCAGTCGTCCTGCCAGAGGAGGAACCAGAGACGGCGATGATTCGCCGCCAGCTTGTTGAGGCGCGTGATTGCGTCCCGGAAGTTGTCCACTCGCTCCATGGGGTACCAGGGGACCCCTTTCTTGGAGTAGTAGATATAGGGCTCGGGCGCGTTCATCAGCAGCACCACGGCGTCCCCGGGCTGGGCGTGGGCGTCGATGTAGGCGACCAGACCGCGGTAGTCTGCCTTCTCCTGAGTGGGATCGCCATAGACCGCCGACGCGACCACGATCCCACCGAGCGCCAGAATGCCGACCATCGGAAGGGCGATTCTGGCGATCAACGGGAGCCTGCTCCGCCCCGCACGGATGAGGGCCGTGAGGCCCCAGGCGATGGTCAGGTAAAAGGCCGGCGTGGCGACAAGGAGGTAGCGCGGGTCGAACTTCGGCCTGGAATAGGCTATGGCGAAGAGCGTGACGGTCGGGATCACCAGGTAGAGCAGGAGGAAGGTGGAGTGCTGGGAACGGCTGCGGCGAGAGGCGGTTACCAGTACCAGCGCGCCGACGAGCAGCACGACAACTCCCAGGGCCATGGGGACCACGACGGCCGCGGCCTGGGCACCTCCGCCCGCGACGAACTCGGCGAGGGTGGCGCTCACGGCGTCGCCCACGAGCAGGGTTCCGGGCCAGTAGTCGTTGATCCTGAAGAGCTGATCGACGGCGTACCCTGCCCATGGTGCGTAGGCGAGGGCGAGGAGTCCGAACCAAGAAAGCCACCTGCGCATCAGCCCGGGGATGGATCGGCGCAACAGCAGGACGAAGACGGCCTGGAACAGCAGGAGCAGGAAGGCAGTGTAGTTGGTGTAGAGAGCTGCCAGCGTGACGACGGCGTACATGATCCAGGGACGGCGGTTCGCGGCGCCAAGCGCCCTCAGCAGCAGGTAGGAGGAGAGAAGCCCGAGGAAAGTGACCAGCATGTAGTTGCGGGCTTCCTGGGAATAGCCTATGTAGAAGGCCGACGAGGCGGCAAGGACTGCGGCGA
This sequence comes from Chloroflexota bacterium, assembly GCA_021788565.1. The sequence goes on along the minus strand of JAJYKO010000107.1, from coordinate 7,527 downwards.
TGAAGCCGACGAGGCTAAAGGTGGTGGACGTGGCAGTCGAACGGCGGGGCACGAGACCCTGCCCTGCGGGGTCGGACGATGTCGAAGGGCGCAAGGGTTGGTTGGCGAGCGCGTCGAGGCGCTTGCCGGTGATGTACATCAGCGGCACTAACGGAATGCCGGCAATTACGGATAGGAACCGCGCGGAGAACTCGCCGTCTCCGGCCAGAACCATCCAGTAGTGGAGCAGGAGGAGATAGAGCGGTGGGTGGATGTCCTCCGTGATCGCCAGGGCCATCAGCTCCGGCGGTGACTTGGTCCCGAAGACCACGCTCATGGCCTCGTCGAACCATAGACTCTGGACGCCGAGGTCCCGTACGCGGAGGCCGAAGGCAGCCAGAATGATGATGGGTATGAGGATCAGCAGCAGCACGCCTGCCACGGGAAACGAGCGAGGTTTCGACTCTGGTTTTACTAGCGAGGCCATCGGTGGCAGCCGGTAACCTGCGGTGATGTCCGATTGAAGTGTGGATTCTAGGATGTCAGGATCTTGCGTCAAGAGATGTCCCCGTTGGTCTGTGGTGATGGTCCGCCGCGGCGCCAGCGCCTCCGTGGCCTGGACGATAGGATGGCGGTGTAGAGATCCAGGTGCTTCGCGGCGATATCCGGCCACAGAAAGCCGGCCGCGAGAGCCCTGGCGCCAGTGGAGAGGCGTTGCCGTCTGGCCTCGTCGCGCCAGAGGTACTCGGCGGTGTCGGCGATGGCGAGGGGATCATCCCTGTTGACCATCGCGACGTTCTCTCCGTTCCGGAGCAGGGGCTCAGGGAGATGAGGGGCCGTCGTGATGACCGGCAGGCCGTGAACCAGAGCCGCGAGGAGACTCCCCCGGCGAAGCGAGACGCCGTCGCTGAATGGTAGTACACAGAGATCCGAGGATAGAAGGTAGGCAGATACCTCGTGCGGCGACGCGAAGCGGGTCCAGTGGACGTGACCGTCGAGTCCTCGGGAGGCGATATCGTGTCGGATGCGCTCCGCGTAGGCCTGGTTGGTAGGATCGGTCTGCCCCGTTTCGCCGCCGATCATCAGTAGCTTCACGCCGATGCCGCGCTCAATCAGGGTGGCGAGGGCCTCCACCAGCAGGTCGACGCCCTTGCTGTCGTTCAGGAAACCGAAGTAGGCGAGTACGAGCGTCGCGTCATCCGCATGGATCCGACGACGCCATTCGGCCCGATCGAAGTCTGGAGGGGGCGAGTTCTCGATATTGCTCCCGAGCGGAATCAGCCATCGCCTCAGGAAGCGTTGCCTGCCCCGGTTTCCGACGCCCTGAAGCCTGTAGAGATCGGCCTGATTAGTGACGACCGTCGCGTGGCTGAGGCGGTCCATGGCGCGAATGGCGCCTCCCCGCAGGAGGCCTGCTTTGGGGAAGAGGTAGGGCACCCTGAGGTCGTGGAAGGTAGTCACGATCTTAACTCGGGGCAAACGGGCGCGTAGGAAGGCGGGCAGGGTGTTGACCGCCGGGTTCATGTCGTAGGCGGCAGCCTGGTACTGGACATGAACCACCTGGGCGTGGCACTGTGTGGCGGCGGACACCGTCTGGCCCCAGGATGCGGGTCCCCAGTTCCGAATCGTCCGGAGCACCGGCACGCGATCGACCTCCGGAGAAGCGGCCCTGTCGTCGACGCCGGCTCGGGTCAGGACAGTAACCTCGGCCCCGAGGGCCGAGAGGTGGTGACAGAGGATCTCCGTATAGTCGCCGACCCCGCCGAGAGCTGGCGGGTACTCTCCGGTTACCATCAGGACCGACGGCGTGCCTGTCATGGTGTTAGCCTTCAACATACATGGCCCATCCGGTGGATACCCGGCAGCCCTGATTGTCACCGTGAGCGAACCGAAGGGTCTCTCCAGCGACAAGGAGATGCTTCGCTTCGCTCAGCATGACAGTGCACCCGACCCGCCGAGTGGACCGTCTGGTCTTCAAGGTGCCACCCTGCCCCATTTCGCTATCCATACGATCTGCCATCCTATCACCCTGGTCAGCACCGACATGCGGCCGGCGCGCATCTTTCGCTTGCTTCCAAGCAGCCATTTGGCTGCGTCCTCACCCAGCATGAACAGATAGTTGAGGAATATGAAGAGCCTCAGGGCCTCGCCGAAGAGGAGACCGAGACGTCTCTCGAAGTACCGGCACTTGCTGTACTGAAAGCGAGTGTGTCGATGAAAGGGTGCCTGGTCGCTGCTCTGGCCGCCGTGGTGAATCACCCGCGCGAGGGGATAGTAGACCACTTTCCACCCATGTTTGGCAAATCGATGGCACCAGTCGAGCTCTTCGGAGTACATGAAGAAGCCCTCGTCGAGGGGGCCGGCGGCCCTGGCAGCCTCCGATCGAACCAGGAGGCAGGCTCCGACGAGCCAGTCCACTTGCTGCTGGTCGTCATCGCTCCTGTCGAGGACGTAGTAGGCGCGCAGCGCGCGATGGTCGGGAAACCAGCGTTGGAGGACCGTGCTCTCCAGGACGGCGGTGGCCGCTGTGGGGAAGCGGCGGCGGGAGGACTGGGTAGTGCCGTCGGAGTTGAGAAGCCGCGGGCCGACGATGCCGGCGGCCGGGTCGTCGTGGGCGCAGCGCACCATGTCGGGGAGGGCGCTGCCAGTGAGCTCGGCGTCGGCATTGAGCAGCAGCAGGTAGTCGCCGCGCGCCCGAGCGATGGCAAGGTTGTTGGCGCGGGCGAAGCCCAGGTTCTCCTTGGTGACGATCAGGTTGGTGGCGGGGAAGTGGGACCTGACCATCTCGACGGAGCCGTCGTGGGAACCGTTGTCGACGACGATGACCTCCAGATCGAGGCCAGGGGGCGAGGCGTACACGGAGTTGAGGCAGCGCCGGAGGAGCTCCCTGGTGTTCCAGCTGACGATTATCACGGAGACGGAGGTCATTTGAGTCATCAGCTATCAGTGATCAGTAATCGGCTATCAGTCATCGGCTATCAGCCGTCGGGCGGGCGGGCTGAAGGCTGATGACGACTGGCGGCGAGCGGCCTACACCGGCGCGACAGGGCAATGGGGACGGCGGGAAGACGATACACGGCGCGCGGTGCGGAGTCAAGGGCGGGGGACGGGGGACGAGGGGACGCGGAGAGGGGGAGACGGGTAGAGGGGGGAATTGGGGAGGGAGCCCCAGCGGGGCGAGCCGGCCCCTGCCCTGCGCCAGGCCGCCCTTTCAGGGCTCTGCCTTGGTGTGGCGCCATTCCCTGGGCGTTGCCCAGGGCTGGCATAGCGCGCCCCTTCGGGGCTTCTTCCTGGTTACGCGCTTCGAGGCTTCTTCTTGGTTTGCGCCTTTAGTGGCAGACTTAGGGGCGGCTCGCGAGCCGCCCCTACAACGGCCGTCCCGGGGCACCACCCGCTGAAGCGTCGATTCTAGGACGTCAGGATCAGCGCGTCAGAGTACTGCATGAAGACGGGACTACTCGGGCTCACCGGGCTGGGGCAGGGCGCTGCCCCTACCTCGCCAGATGGGGTCGCGGAGGACGAGGAGGGCGATGATGGCGAGCGTCGCTATCCCGTAGATGCCGATGCCGAAGGAGAAGGCGGGGTCGAAGGGCCTGAAGCCCACCGCCACGATGAAGCCCGCGACCTGATTGTTCAGGGCGTGCAGGTAAGCGGCGAGCAGGACGCTGCCCGACCTGAGCACGGCGTAGCCCAGGACGACGGCGAGGCCAGTGGTGTAGAGCGCCATCAGCAGCAGGCCGAGCAACGAATGGCCCGGATAGTTGAATCCCATGAGAATTATCGGCCAGTGCCAGATCCCCCAGATTACGCCCAGCAGGAGGACCCCGCGCACACGTCCCAGCTTGAAGAGTTCGCTCTGCAGATATCCTCGCCAGCCGTACTCCTCTCCGAAGGCGATGACGATGGCCAGGATCGGCGCCAGCAGCACCGACTGGATGGCACCCGCGATCAGTATGATCTCGGGGCTGACGCCCGGCGGGGCGGGGAGCGGAGTCAGGTGGGTCCCGCCCAGCCGGAAGTAGGCGTTGAGCGCGGCCTGTAGGGCGTAGAAGGCGGCGAAAGCCAGCCCGAAGAGGAGCCAGTAGCGCCAGTTGCCCCAGGCCAGCCAGACCCGGGCCATCGAATCGCGACCGGCGGCAATGCGGAGGACGACGAGGACGAGGAGTCCCAGGAAAGCTAGAATGAGGGTGACGGTGCCCACGAGCGCCAGCGTCTGTTGAGTGGGCGCCTGCCATGCCGCCGCGGCGCCGAGGACGTAGACGACAGTTAGAAGCAGGAAGTAGTAGTAGAACCAGCGCCCTCGTCCGGCGGCCCGGCCGCGATAGAGGGGGCTCTCGGGGAAGAAGAGCAGCCCCAGCATGATGGCGCTGAAGGCGGGCAGCAGCATCTGCAGCTGGAGGAGGGTGATCATGCCCGGGGTGGCGAGGCCGCCGCGCAGGTAGATGGCCAGGTCCAGCAGCCAGGTGAGGCCGAAGGTGAGGCCGAGGAAGGCCCCTACGTGGCGCCAGTTGGGCGCGAGACTGGTATGCGTGTCGGTATTGTTAGTCATAGTCCCCAACCAGATAGCCTTTTGTCGGGCGTGCAGACGGATGGCCCACTTCAAGGCAGCTAAGGGTAGCTATTAGCTGTTCGTGTACACAGTGGAGTAGTATATTGCCGCAGCGAAGACGTTCAAGAGAGCAAATGCCAGCGTCCAGTTAAACCGTCTGCTCGGCAAGCTGTCACTATCGGTCACATCCCAGAAGGGCCATCTGGGCAGGTCGGTATTGTTGATCATATCCGAGAACATCCACATCCAGAACGCTAGCAGCGGTAGAACTACAACGATTGGAAATAGCCAATCCATCACACGGTGCCTATTCGTTCGTTATCCAGCGAGCGATATCCTGGATCACCTCCTCGCTGACGTGCCCCTCGACCAGGAACTCCTGAGGCAGAGAACGGCCTTCACCCTCCACGAACATGTGAGAGAGTCCGGGATACAGTTTGAGCGTGGCGTTGCTTTTGTGCCCCAGGGCATGTTGCCAGGCGGGAAAATCGGCTTCGGCGGTGACTTGATAATCCCGCCCACCCTGCAGCACGAAGATCCGCATGGGTAGGGATGCCGCCACTTCCTCGGGGTGGTAGTCGCGAAGGGCGAGCCAGTAGGCCGGCGAGATCCCCATGGGCAGCTCCTTCGCGGGGACCTGGTCGGACAGGTTGGGATCCTTCACCCGGGCCACCTGCTTCTTGAGCTGCTCCAGCTCAGCCTTCTGCCCGTCGGTCGTGGACCCCGAGAGGCCGTATACGTAGGTGACCTGGTCGAGGATGGTGTCCTCCAGCCGGCGAGTCAGCCCGGCGAGGACGATCAAGCCGGCGATCGAGGGGTCTTGCTCGCCGATGCGGGGGGCCGTCGTCGCCCCGAGGCTGTGGCCCAGGACGTAGACGCGGCCCGGGGCGATCCCCGGGGTCTGGCGCAGGAGATGGACGGCAAGCAGGGCGTCGTCGACGACCTCTTCCTGGACGGTCAGCCCAGCCAACTGGTCTGGCGTGAGCTTTGCGGCATGCACTTTGGTGCGCTTTTCGTAGCGCAGGACGGCGATGCCCTGGGAGGCCAGGCCCCATGCCAGGTCTCGGAAGGGCTTGCTGGGACCGATAGTCTCGTCCCGATCCTGGGGGCCCGAGCCGTGGACCAGGACGACCACTGGGAAGGGGCCGGCTCCGAGTGGAAGGCTCAACGTGCCGGGAAGAGCCCATTCTCCGCTGCCAACGGTGACCTCGACGTCATGGAAAGCCGCGGCGTTGACATAAGCGGGCGGGTTGTAGGCCGACGTGACCGGGGCAGGCTGAGGCACCAGGCTGGATATCTGGCCGGTCTGGTCGAAGACCACGTGGAAGTCGATGGCCGCCTTTTCGAACTGGCAAGTGACCGTGACCGCGCGGCGGTCCTGCCTCTCAACGGCTTGGCAGGCCAGGATCTGCTGCAAAGGGCCGACCTGGCCAATCAATTCGAGCCACGTTTCCTTCAGCCGGACCTCGGAAAGGGCCTGGGCCAGGTCGCCGTCGAAGAGAGCGCGGGCACCGGCGTAGTCGCCCCTGTCCACCCGTCGAACAAGGTCCTGTGCTTCCTGCTTGAGATCATCCATCGCGCTCATGGCTGCTCCTATAGGTTGGGGTCTTCCCGCGCGTCGCGGGGATCGGCTGCTTCGACTGCCGGCTTGGCTGCTGAAGAGCCAGGGGGTGAGGGTGGGCCGGCCACGTCGGGGACGGATATCAGACCGAAGACAAAGCGGCGGCGTTCGGGCGACGGCTCATTCTTAACGTAGGGCATCAGGGCAGTTGTGAGGGCCTGCCCCAGGTCCCGGATTTCTGCATCGGTGAGGTAGGCAGGAAACGTTTGGAAGACCACGTTGTCGCGGGCGAGATCGACGTCGCCCTTATCGACGTAGCGCACGAAGTAGCCCAGCATCAGCCCGAGGTAGTGGGTGACCAGGCGGATATGGTCCGCGGGTCCGGCGTCCTTCACGTCGTCAGGGGACAACATCAGGCTGCTGTCCGGCAGGGCATAGGTCTTCTCGATGGTGTTGCGCACCCGCCGCTCTCGGACCACGACGAGGATGCCCGCGGCCGCGAGGGTGTTGATGTTCCGATAGAGGGTCGCCTGAGGGATATCCGGGAGCTCATCGGCCATTTGCAGCGCGGTTATCTGGCGCCCGTAGACCGTCAGGATGATGCGCAGCCGGACCGGGTGAAGAAGGAGGTCCTCTTTGACTGTGTTCATAAGGATGGCTCCGTCTGGGAATACTCCGGGAGTATATTATCACTCGTGAGAGTCATAGTCTACTTTATTCTCGATATTGGCGGGGGTCAAGAGGAGGGGAGCGACTTCGGGAGGATCGTGCTAGGTAGCTCAGCAGTGCAGGGTCAGACTCTTGGCAACGACAACGCAATCAGTGAATATCTTGTTCAGCCCTATGTACATACTATCATAGAGCATGTGGAGCGAAGGGGATAGTGCCCTTGTGCCGGCCGAAAGGGGACGATTGCGCTACAATGCTGATGAAGGTTGAAGGGAAACGGGCGGCCGGTCGTGCCGTGAGGCGGACCGGGTGGACGAAGTGGACTGGGTGGACGGGGTGGACGGATAGGACTGATAGGACGAAGTGGACCGGCTGAGTCGGGCGGTGGCTAGCGAGGCGGGGGCCAGGGGTACTCCATCTGGCGGGCGGTGCGGAGGGCGGTTTCATCCCCGAGGAGGCGGGCGACGAGGTGAAGGGCCATGTCGATGCCGGCCGATATCCCGGCCGAGGTGACGATGCGGCCGGCATCCGCGAGGCGGAGGTCGTCCCGAACCGTGGTGTCGGGGAAGGTCTGGCGGAGGCGGTCTATGCTGGCCCAGTGAGTGGTAGCCTCTAAGCCGTGGAGGAGACCGGCCTCGCCCAGGAGGAAGGCGCCGGTGCAAACAGACGTGGTGAGCACGGTGTGCTGGTGGGTGTCCCGAATCCATTGGATGAGGTCGGTGTTGTACGCCTCTCGGCGAGTTCCCAAGCCACCGGGGACCACAAGGAG
>JAJYKO010000106.1:10393-10745 GCA_021788565.1 Chloroflexota bacterium | reverse complement strand
CATGGAGGCGCATAATCGGCCTTCGCAACGTGGTGACCCACGAATACGACAGGATCGTGGTGGACGCCATATGGCGTATAGCGACTGCGCCGAGTAGCTCGCCTACCTGCCCTTCCTCACGCGCAACTCCTGGTGACTCGGCTGGGAAGACCCCGCTCTATGTGTCCTGGCTCGTCATTCGCAATCCTGGGCGCGCTTCCTGCGGCAGTCTTACGGACACAGGGCGCTTCGCGGGCATGTGCTCATGCGAAACGCGAAGAGCAGCCGATGCGGCGCGGTCGCCTCATCGTAGGCCGCGCCCACAAGCCCATGAATGGAGGTTCATATGCTTGAGGACCTAGCTCTAGGAGAA
>JAJYKO010000106.1:0-10383 GCA_021788565.1 Chloroflexota bacterium | reverse complement strand
CGCTGCGGAGGGAGCCCTTGGAACTGGGTTGACACTCGCCACCGGAGTGGTGGGAGTCCTCACCGGTGGGGTTGTCGGTACGGCGCTTGTGTTCGGCGCAGGGTTCTTGCTCGGTCGCCGTGTGGCGGCCGGACCTAGGGGGAGATCTACTACCCGGCAAGCCAGGCCCATAGAAATCCAACGGTAGGGCATCGTTGCTGCTCTGCGCACAACGATCTCAGCGCAGCAGGACCATGGCCACCCCGCTCACCAGCGGGATCGTCAGGTTGTCGTCCACCAGCGGGCTCGGCAGCAACTCTACCAGCGCGGCCACAAGCGCCCCAACCGCGATGGTGATCCAGCCCAACGGTAGACCGGCCACTACGAGGATTGCCCCAACGGCAAGGGAGGAAGCCAGAAAACCCGCGCTTCCTTCGAGGCTCTTGCTTCCGATGTGCGTCCGCCCAAAGTGCTCTCCCGCTGTCGCCGCCGCTGCGTCGCCCACGGCCGAAAAGAACAGCGCCGCCACCGCCACCTCGCGGGGGAAAATGAGGAAACTGAGGAACGATCCGAGGACGAAGAAGGTAGTGCCGATCGGCCGAGCGGCCTCGCGATCCTTGAAGGATCCGGCTGCCGGAGACACGAAGGACATCAGCCAGCGGTTCACCGCCGGAACCAGAAGGCGAAGCGACTCACCTACGACGAACAGCGCCGCCACTGACCCCAGAAAGAGGAGGAGGGGCTTTCGCGGAAGCAGCAACCCCAGCAGCGGGGGGATGCAGCCCCCGACGAGGTGGACGAGGCGCCTGCCGGCCTTGCGTCGAAACAATACCGCCATTACTGCCATCAGCCGAGACCTCTCACGAAGAAGCTCCGCAGGACCTCGCCAATCTCGCGTCGGTAGACCCTCGCCCCCACGAGAAACCCGAGCACTATCGGCAGAGCTACCAACGCCAGCGGCTCGCCGAGCCACCAACTGAGCAGCACGAGAGGAACGAGTAGGGGAGCACTGCTCACCCCCAGACCGAAGCGGCGTCCCACGGTCAGCAGCACGACGAGATACGGGAGGATCAGCAGCAAGGACTCCAGCGGCAGCGCCGCGAAGACGACCCCGAGGGCCGTGGCGAAACCCGCGCCACCACGAAACTGCAGGAAGACGGGCCAGATGTGCCCGACAATCACCGCCAAACCGATGACGGGAATCGCGACATCAGGAACCGGCAGTACCCTCGTCTGGAGAATGGCGAGCCCCCCCTTGGCTATGTCCACGAACGCCGTCGCGGCGCCGGCTACCCATCCAACCTCCTCGTAGACGTTCTTCGCGCCAGAGTAGCGGTGGCCGACCTCCCGGATATCCACCCCGCGGGTCCGCCGCGTGATAAGGTACCCCGTGGGGACGGAGCCCAGCAGATAGGCGATGATGACGGCCAGCACGATGTTGACAATCATTCCCAGCCTCGCAAGAGACCGCTATACGATATTACTAACACTATTTTGCGCACTCCCTATGCCACGCTTAACCGAAGCGGGCGATCAAACCCGCGGGGTCTTTGGCTCGCGCCCCTCTACTGGCGCGACTTGATCTCCCGAGACCCCGCGGGTTTCACCTTGGCTTTGATTTAGGAACCAGGGGAGCCCGGTCTGATATAGTAGCCGCAATCCTACCGATGCTGAAAGCTGAGAGCCAACCGATGCGAATCGCCGATAACTACGACCACTTCCTGTTCGATCTCGATGGCTGCGTCTACCTGGGGGACCACGTCATTCCCGCGGCACCGCCGACTATTGCCGAGCTGCGGAGGTCGGGCAAGAAGCTGCTTTTCCTCACCAACGCCCCCTATTTCTCCAGGGAGAACTTCGCCGCCAAGCTGCGCCGAATGGAGATCGAGGCACAGGCCGAGGAGATCGTGAGCTCCAGTTGGGCGGTAGCACAGTACGTCGCGCAACACCACGATGTCGTCGGCAAGACCGCCTTCGTCGTGGGCAGCGAGGAGTTCAAGCAGGACGTCCGCGATGCGGGGCTGCGGGTCGTAGAGGACGAGGAGGCCAAGCGCGCCGACTTCGTGCTGATAGGCGGCTACTTCGGCTTTTGCTACAGGGATATGGTGCTCGCAAACTTCGCCATTCGGAACGGCGCCGCCTTCTACACCTCCAATCGGGACGCTACCTTCCCAACGCCCGAGGGGTTGTGGCCCGGAACTGGTGCCGCCGTGGCCGCCATCGAGTGCGCCAGTGGACAGATCGCCATCTCCACAGGGAAACCGGAGCCGCCCATGATCGAGGTCGCGAGAACGGCTCTTGGACCGGGCCGTGTACTGATCGTCGGCGACCGGCTGGACAGCGACATCGAGGGCGGCAAGCGGGCCGGCATCACCACGGCGCTCGTCCTCACGGGCGTCACCACCCGGGAGATGCTCCCCACCTCCCCATGGGTGCCAGACTACGTCCTGGAAGACGTGGGCGGCCTACTCAGGCCGGTTTCCTGAGGCCAGTTCGGAGGCTGAGAGAGGGCATGTCGTCCACGGCCTGTCCTCTCTCAGAAGCCACCGCCCGATTAGAGCGGTCTTGAAATGTGACTACTGCCGCTTCGAGGCCTCGTCCACGAGGGGTTTGGCCAGCTTATCCATGTCTGCCCAGAACGCGGCGGTCTGCGCCGGATCCATGTAGCGGAGAGTCAGCCCTGCATCGTTCATCTTCTGCACGTGGTCCGGGGCCTCCATCGCTTTCTTCATCGCCGCGGTCAGAACATTCACCACTTCGCTCGAGACGCCAGCCGGCGCCACGAGGGTGCGGGTAGAGGAGTTGGTGATGTTATACCCCTGCTCGATCAGCGTCGGCGTGTCGGGATAGAACTTGCTGCGCTCCTTGTCCGCGACCCCGATGACCCTCATCTGGCCGCCCTTGACCTGGCCTAGGAAGTCACCCACGTGACCAAAGGCCGCGTCGATATGGCCGCCCAGCACGGCGTTTATGGTCGTCGCGGCGCCGTCGAAGGCGACGTTGGCGTACGTGGCTCCAGAGGCCTTCGACAACTGGAAGATGCCCAGGTCGTCGTCGGTCATGGGACCATCCGAGCCAAACTTGACTGCCCCGGCATTCGCCTTGCCTGCATCCACTAGGTCCTTCACGGTCTTGTAGGGGCCGTCGGCCTTCACGCCGATGGCGGATGGGTCAACGACCTGTGCGCCAATGGGCTGGAAGCTCTTCGCGCTGAAGGTAGCTTTGCGCGCCGGGTCGGTGTAGATCAGGTTCGTCGTGGGGAGGTTCGCGAAGCCGATGGTGTAGCCGTCCGGCTTGGCCTTGGCGAGCTCCGCCAGACCGGTCTGGGAGCCGGCACCACCCTTGTTCTCCACCTGGACCGGTACGCCCAACTCCTTCTCCATGCCTGCCGCGAGGAGGCGGGCGCCGATGTCGGTACTGCCGCCAGCGCCGAAGGGTACGATCATCGTGATGCTCTTGCCCTTCTCGGGATATGTCGCCTTCGCCGCGGCTGGCGCGGCGGTTGGCTGGGCCGCAGCCGGCGCGGCTGCCTTGGTGGGCTCAGCAGCTTTGGGCGCAGCGGGGGCCGCGGTAGGCGCGGGGGCTGCCGGCGAAGAACAAGCAACCGCCGTCAGGGTTAGGGCCGCGACAGCGGAAACGCAGAGGCCGAACACCTTGCTCCGTGTCATCGAATAGTCTCCTTTGCAGATAGCCGCCCACAAGGGCGCTGGATTGGAACTACGCAGTTCTCTGGTGGGACACAAAATGGAGATCGAAAGCAGCCGACAGAACCTTCGTGGGAGCAGACATGCAGGTCTGCCTCGGGGCGAGCGCGGAGTTCACCCCCGCGACGGATCGGTTCCGCCGGGGTGTTGATGCAGTATTCCACCCTCCCTTCAGATATGTGACACCTGCCACGACGTTTCCCGCCTTGTCCATACGGCTTCCAAGGTGAAGGCAACACGATTCTTCACGACCGAAGCCAGTGGAGACTGGGTCAAGGCTTCGGGTGGGAAAAGCGCCCTTTACGCCTTCCCATCCAGTCGCTCAGTTCCTGGCACGCGCACGTATGGAAAAACAGTAACCAGGTTAACCATACCGGATATCGCGAGGCCGGAACGAAGATAGGTCTTGCTGGTGCATCAGTCAACAGATGTGGCGAGCAAGATTCATATTGTTCAGAATTCGCTTTCGCGGCGCCAATGCTGTATACTTAATCGTGAAAACGTAACCGATCCAGGGGGCGGCCCGTCGGGTCGCCCCTATTCATGTCACGAACGGGAAAGCACTTTTGGTATTGAACGCCGATCAGTTGAGACCAACCGATACCTTTGACGGCGACGCCGCTTCGGAACGCCGGCTCGTGGTGCGGGACGAGCTGCGCAACGTGGCCATCATCGCCCATGTCGACCACGGCAAGACCACCCTGGTGGACGGGCTGCTGAAGCAGAGCAACACCTTCCGCCCCAACCAGGAGGTGGGCGAGCTAATCCTCGATTCCAACGCCCTGGAGCGGGAGAAGGGCATCACCATCCTGGCCAAGAACACCGCCATCAACTACCGGGGCGTCAAGATCAACATCATAGACACCCCCGGCCACGCGGACTTCTCCGGCGAGGTGGAGCGCGTGCTTAACATGGCCGACGGCTGCTTGCTGTTGGTGGACGCCGTGGACGGCCCCATGCCACAGACCAAGTTCGTCCTACGCAAGGCGCTGGAGCTGAACCTGAAGCCGATCGTCGTCATCAACAAGATGGATCGCCCCAACGCCCGGCCGGACGCGGTGCTCGGTTTTGTCCAGGACCTGTTCCTGGAGTTGGTCACAGACGCCGAGCAGTTGGAGTTCGAGGTGGTGTACACGAATGCACGGGACGGCCGGGCAGGCATGGACCCGGACAACCTGTCCGACACCCTGGTGCCGCTCTTCGAAACGATCCTCCGGTCGATACCCGCCCCCCGGGTCGACGTGACCAGCGGCTTCCAGATGCTGGTGGCCAACATCAGTTACGATGAGTACCGCGGCCGTGCGGCCATCGGTCGAGTAGCGCGCGGGACGGTTCGAGCCGGCGACACCCTGGTGCGGATCGACGGGCACGGACAGGTGTGGCCTCAGCGAGCCAGCCAGATGTTCGCCTTCGACGGTCTGAAGCGGGTTCCCGTCGAAGAGGCTCGCGCCGGGGATATCGTCATCATCACCGGCCTGGACGAGGTGAACATCGGGGACACCGTGGCTACCGTCGATTCGCCGGAGGCGCTGCCGCGCATCGAAATCGAGGAGCCGACGGTGAAGATCGCCCTGGGGGTGAATACGTCCCCCTTCAATGGGCGCGAGGGCAAATACTGCACCTCCCGCCAGCTTCGGGCGCGACTCTACCGGGAGCTAGAAACGAACATCGCCCTGCGGGTGGAGGATTCCGACTCCGCGGACGAGTTCCTCCTCTCCGGACGCGGCGAGCTGCACCTGGCGATCCTTCTGGAGACGCTCCGCAGGGAGGGATACGAGTTCCACGTCTCGCGGCCGGAAGTGATTACCCACGAGCGCGACGGCGTGGTCGTGGAACCGGTGGAGGACCTGGTGATCGAGACCACGGAGGGCTACATTGGGCCTCTAACCGAGCAGCTGGCCCAACGGCTGGGAGTGATGACCAACCTCCACAACGACGGTGCCGGCAACGTGCGGCTGGAGTACAGGATCCCGACCCGCGGTCTGATCGGCTTCCGCAGCGCCTTTCTCACCACCACTCGCGGCGATGGGATCATGGGCAGCCAGCTCGCGGGCTTCGAGCCATGGCGAGGGGAGTTGACGTCGTCCCGAAACGGTGCGCTAGTGGCCACGGACTCGGGAACGGCCACCACCTACGGTCTTAACAACGCCCAGGAACGGGGCTTCACCTTCGTGGACCCCGGGACGGCCGTCTATGAGGGGATGATCGTCGGGGAGTCCAGGTACCCCCATGACGTTCTGGTGAACGTGTGCAAGGAGAAGAAGCTCACCAACATCCGGTCCAGCACGGCGGACGTGGCGATCAAGCTGACCCCGAAGGTGGACCTCAGCCTCGAGGAGTCGCTGGAGTTCGTGGGCCCTGACGAGCTGTTGGAGATCACGCCCCAGTCCATTCGGCTTCGCAAGAAGCTGCTCACTGCGGAGGAGCGAGCCAAGGCCCGCAAACGCGCCAGCTGGACCCCGGAGAGCGCGTAGCCACAATCGGGGTCGGGGGACGGGGGATCACGAAACGGGAGAGGTGCGTGAGAGGGAGGGCGAGCCTCCCGGCGAGCCGCCACGTTCACCTGGACCACGCGTGCTTGGGAAAGTCATCTTGCGGGAACGTACCAGGCCAACTGGGAGCGATGCCCCGCAATGGATAGGTTGGTTGGTCATCACGAGGCGGCTCGGCAGGAGCCTCGCCCTCCCCGTCCCTCAATCCCCCGTTCCCCGCCCCCCCGCCCCCCGTCCGCTGATCCCTGTCCCCCGATCCCTGTCCCCCGATCCCTGTCCCCCGTTCCCCGACCCCTACAGCTGTTCTTTGAGCTTTTCGGCGGCGGGGCGGCTCATGCCGGGCACCGTCAGCAACTCCTCCAGGCTCGCCTCGCGGATCGCGCGGACCGATCCGAAGTGCTTGATAAGCGCTTTCTTCCGCTTGGGTCCGATCCCACGCACCTCGTCCAGGGCTGATCCGAGGCTCTTCTTGCCGCGGATCTGGCGGTGGAAGGTTATGGCGAACCGGTGCGCCTCGTCGCGGATTCGCTGCACCAGGAACAGGGCCTGAGAGCTTCTGGGCAACATCAGCCCGTCCCGAGCGCCTGGCTGGAAGATCTCCTCGTTCTCCTTGGCCAGCCCCACGACGGAAAGTTCCGCCAGGCCGAGCTCATCCATCACCTCGAGAGCAGAGCTGAGCTGCCCCTTTCCCCCGTCCACGATCACCAGGTCCGGCATCGCCGCCCAGCCGGTTTCGGGGGTCGGGGGTTGGGGATCGGGTTCTGGATTCTGAGTTCTGGGTTCTGGGTGCTGGGTACCACCCTCACCCCGTGGACCTGCCCGCTGGCCGGTCCACGCCGCTCCCTCTGGGAGAGGGTGCTCCGCGCCCTCGCCCCAGCCCGAAGGGCTTCGTCTTTTCAGCCCGACGGCTTCAGCCTCGGGCGGCGGGCCGGCAGAGCCGCCGGCCCCTACAGGTCCTCTCGCGTCCGTCCCCCCGTCTCCGGCCGCGACTGCTCGCCTGAACCGGCGGCGGAGCACCTCCTGCAGCATGGCGAAGTCGTTGGCGCCCTCCACTGTCTTGATCTTGAATTTGCGGTACTCGGACCCCTTGGGCTGGCCGCCTTCGAACACCACCATGCTCCCCACGGCCGAGGTGCCCTGGATGTTGGAGATGTCGTAGCACTCGATCCGCTGCGGGCTGGCCGGCAGCTGCAGGGCATCCCGCAATTCCACCAGCGCGGCAGTGGTCCGCTGGCTGTCGTTCAGCCACCGGAGCTTCAGCATCTCCAGCTGCTGGGTCGCGTTCTCCAGGGCCAGGTCGATCATCTGCCGTTTCTGGCCCCGCTTCGGCACGACCAGCCGCACCCTGTTGCCCCGCTTCCCGCCCAGCCACTCGGCCAGCGTCTCCTCGTCCTCGATCTCCTCCTGCAGCAGGATCTCGGGCGGAACGTAGGCCGCGGAGTCGTAGAACTGCTGAAGGAAGGACGCCAGCACCGGTCCCGTGGTCTCGTCCTCGGTTCCCTCCAGGACGAAGTGCTCGCTGCGCACCAGCTTGCCACCACGGACGAAGAAGAGCTGGGCGCACGCGTTGCCGTCGCTGCGCACCATCCCCACGACGTCCCTGTCCGTGAGCTCTTCCCCGGACCCGATGGAGGTGATCTTTTGCCGCTCCACGATCTTCTCAAGGGAGCGGATGCGGTCGCGGAGTCGGGCCGCCTGTTCGAAACGCAGATCCTCAGAAGCCTGCTCCATGTCCCGCCGAAGCTGCTCGATGATCTGCTCCTGCCTGCCTTCGAGGAAGAGGACCACCCGTTGGATCGACTCCATATAGTCGTCGTGGTCGGCCACGCCTATGCATGGGGCAGTGCAGCGGTGTATGTGGTAGAGCAGACAGGCTCGCGGATCTTTCCCCGTGATGGTGCGGTGGCATGTGCGGAATGGAAAGAGCCTGTTCAGGGTATCCAGGGTCTCGCGAACCGACCTGGCATCGGTGAAGGGACCGAAGTACCTGGAGCCGTCCTTCACGACGCTTCGCGTGAAGTAGACCCTTGGCCACTCCTCCTGGACGGTGACCTTGATAAAGGGGTAGCTCTTATCGTCCCGCAGCGTCACGTTGTATCGTGGCCGGAGCTCCTTTATCAGGTTGCACTCCAGAATAAGGGCCTCTACTGGAGTGGACGTGACGGTGACGTTTAGATCGGTGGCCCTCTCCATCATTCGCCGTGTCTTCGGCGCGAGCGTCTCGGGCGCCTGCAGGTAGGACCGTACCCTGTTGCGGAGAGATTGGGCCTTACCCACGTAGATCACCGTGCCGGAGCTGTCGGAGAACCTGTAAACGCCGGGCCTATCTGGAAGGGCATCCACCTTCTTTTCAATTTCTGGAGAAGACATTACAATCCTGGCAGTTAGTGCTACTTGCTTTCACTTTACAGATTCTAGCCACCATTCCCACCCATCGCAAGCCATCAACAAGGAGTAGTGCGCCATGTTCGCTACCATAGCTCGCATCACTGCTACCGCGGTGCTAACCGCGGCCATATTGCTCAGCGTGCAGGCATGCTCGCTTCTCGCCGGCCCCGGCGGCCAGCCCGCGGCCCAGGGCAGCGCCCCGACCACGACCGCCCCGGTAGCCACACCAGCAGCTGCCACATCCCCCTCATCCGCTTCGGCCGCCGCTGCGTCGCCCGCGACTGCCTCCGGCGTCCCCCTGACGCAGACGACGCAGGGCTTCGCCACGGCGATCCGACAGGTCGCGGACGCCGTGAGGCCCGCGGTGGTCCAGATAACCAGCAGCCA
Source organism: Chloroflexota bacterium (assembly GCA_021788565.1). The sequence goes on along the minus strand of JAJYKO010000106.1, from coordinate 1,433 downwards.
ACAGGCCCTGGACGTCTTCAGCCAGTCCATGACCCAGCAGACTGGCGTCGGCTCGGGGGTTATCTACGATGACCAGGGCCACATCCTGACCAACAATCACGTGGTCGAGGGGGCTGACAAGCTAACTGTGTCCCTGCCGGACGGTCGCTCGTTCGACGGCAAGGTAGTGGGCACCGATCCAGACACCGACCTGGCGGTAGTGCAGATCCAGGGGACGAACCTTCCAGTGGCCCAGCTCGGGGACTCCAGCCAGCTCCAGGTAGGGGACTGGGTGGTGGCCATCGGTAACGCCCTCGCGCTGCCGGGTGGTCCAACGGTGACTGCTGGCGTCGTCAGCGCCCTGAACAGGACGGTTCAGGAGCCGCCTAGCCAGACTACCGGGCAGGCCGGTCCCTTCCTCTACGACGTGATCCAGACCGATGCCTCCATCAACCCCGGCAACAGCGGAGGGGCCCTGGTGAACCTCCAGGGTCAGGTGGTGGGGATCAATTCCTTGATCGCGGGAACAGCTGAGCCTGGGGTGCAGGCCCAGGGAATAGGCTTCGCGATAGGCATGAATACCGTGAAGCCGATAGCCCAGCAGCTGGTGACCACTGGGAAAGCGTCCCATCCCTTCATCGGGATCAGCTACTCTGCGCTAACACCATCGATAGCTCGCCGGCTGGGCGTGCCGAGCGGCCCAGGGATAGTGGTGGCGCAGGTGCTTCCCGGTTCGCCCGCGGCAACCGCTGGCCTGAAGGCTGGGGACGTCATCCAAAGCATCGACGGACAGAAGATCACCGACGAGTCTACCCTCGGGCAGGTACTCTTCACCCACAAGGTGGGGGACATGGTTACCCTCGAAGTTCAGCGCGGAAGCCAGACCCTGCGGGTCCAGGTGACCCTGGAGGAAAAGCCCACCCAATAGGGGTCATGGGAATGCGGGACCTTCCCAACTTAGGTTGACACCGTCCGAACATTCGCCCGATAGCAAGCCTTCTCCAGAGACGGGAATGACTCTGGGACCAACCGCTGGCTTACCTTACTTCGCTCCCAGTCCTCAATGAGTAGCCGCAGGCTTCAGCCTGCGCGTCCTCGCACGAAGAGGCTACGCGCAGGCTAAAGCCTGCGGCTACAACTGTATACTACTTCGCTCCTAGCAGGTCTATCGCTTTCAGCAGCTGGGCATCGCCGCTCGAACGAAGCTGCTCCGGCGTCATCCCCTTCATGGTGTCGGGTGTAACGGGAGCTTTGCCGGAAGCCAGTGATACTGTTACATCCGGGGTGATGCCGTGCTTCCAGATCTGCCGCCCGTTGGGGGTCAGCCACTCGCTTGTCCCCAGCAACAGCATGGACCCGTCCGAGAGGGTGTACCCTGAAAGGACGGTGCCGGTTCCGAAGGTGGTCTCACCGACCAGTTGACCGCGGTGGTAGTCCTGGATGGCACCCGCGAA
>JAJYKO010000105.1 GCA_021788565.1 Chloroflexota bacterium | reverse complement strand
AATACGGCTTGTTCTTGCCCTTGAGCAATTGTGCTATTTCAGAAGCAAGCCGCCCGAGGGTCTGGCCGGACGCGTCGACAACATGCCAGCTCCTAACGATATCGGCGGCCTTTGGACTATAGCTCTTCACCCGCCCTCCTTAGTACTCCACGCCCACGAGCATCAATCCAAGGGCGGGAACAGTCCAGGTCGAGAGCTGCTCCGCCGCGACCTCAACCAGCCCCTGAAACTCCTGTGGCGTCAACTTACCTTGTCCAACTCTGAGCATTGACCCAACCATGTTCCTAATCATGTGTGGCAAGAACGCCGTCCCAGCGACGTCGAAATCCAGCTTTGGGGCCTCCCCTTGCCACCCGGTATCGAACAGCGTCCTGATGGTGGTGCGCCGTTTCCCCGACTTCAGGTAGCTGTTGAGGCCGAAAGTGAAGCAGGCGAAATCCCGGGTTCCAGTCAAGCATTCCGCGGCCTGGTTCATGGCCTCTACGTCCAGCGGCCCCTCCACATGGTATCGATACCTTCTCGACCAGAGATTGGTATCACGAGCGTTCCAGATCGAATATCGATAGACTCGCTTCTTAGCGCTTCTGCGGGCGTGAAAACTGTCCGGCGCTTCCTCAACAAACTTGATCAGAATGTCATCAGGCAGGTTCGCGTTAAGAGCCTGCCGAAGCTCAACCGCAGACAACCGCGACTCTGTCGGGAAGGAAACCACCTGCCCCAGCGCGTGGGCGCCGGCATCGGTCCTCCCTGCTCCGGCGACGCGGGTCGTCGCCCCCGTTACGGTCGCGATAGCCCGCTCCAGCTCCCCCTGAACCGTCCTCAGCCCCTTCTGGATCGCAAACCCGTGGTAGTCGGTCCCATCGTACTCGACGACCACCTTGATGTTCCGCAAGGGCTAAATCACCAGCTCCAGCTGCACCATCGGAGCCGCATCGCCCTTTCGCGGTCCGATCCTGATAATTCTGGTGTACCCTCCGGGCCGATCCTTGAAGCGAGATGCAAGGGTGTCGAACAGCTTGTCGACTACCCTGGGATCATACAGCTCACCCAGGACCTGCCTTCGCGAGTGCAGGGTCCCCGTCTTGGCCTTGGTGATCATCTGCTCGGCCAACTGCCGAACTTCTTTTGCCTTGGCCTCCGTCGTCTGTATCTTCTCGTATCGCAAGAGATCGGTTGCCAGGTTCCTATACAGGGCCAGCCGGTGATCAGTGGGCCTGCCCAACTTTCGGCCGGCGATTTGGTGTCTCACTAGCCAGTTCCTCCTAGTTAACCCTACTCCTCGTCCTCGACCCCGGCCTCGACCTCTTCGAGCACGTCATCCTCGGGCTCGTCCTCATCGGACTCCTCCTCGTCGGCGGCCACTGCCTCGGTATCCTCGGGCTCCTCGCCCTCGTCACCCTCAGACGCCACCGATCCCTCGCCCTCTTCTCGCTGCTCTGGCTGTCGCTTGTACCCGAGAGCCTCCAGCCGCACATTCAGCTCGTCTAACGACTTCTGCCCGAAGTTCCTCACGGCAAGAAGGTCGTCCTCGCTCATCTCTAGCAGCTGGCCGATCTTTGTTATCCCTGATCGCTTCAGGCAGTTGTAAGCCCTCACCGAGAGATCCAGGTCCTCGATGGGCCGGTCGTAGTCCTTGCCAGCAACAGCCTTGGCTATGGCCGTCCTCTCGCCGCGCTTGGTCGTCTGGCCCAGCTCCGCGAAAGCCCTGAACCGGTCGACAAGTATCTGGGCTGCCTCGCTCAACGCGTCGGAGGGGCTGATGGTACCATCGGTAACGATATCCATCACGAGCCGATCCAGGTCAGTTCGCGATCCAACGCGAACGTGCTCAATGGTGTAATTGACCCGCTTCACGGGGGTGAAGATAGCATCGATAGGTATCACGCCGATGGAGGGCGCCTCACGCCCGTCAGACGGTAGGTACCCCTTGCCCTTATCGACCACTAGCTCCATCTCGAGCCGCGCATCGGACGAATCGAGCGTGGCCAGGTGCAGCTCCGGGTTCACAACCTCCACGTCGCTAGGAGCTACGAGGTCTGCAGCGGTCACGACGCCCGGCCCTTTCGCCTGGAGGTGAAGCTGCACCGGCTGATCAGAGTAGCTCTTCAGCCGCAGCTTCTTGATGTTTAGAATTAGCTCCGTGGTGTCTTCTCTAACACCCGGAACAGTCGCAAACTCGTGATATACGCCGTCAATCTTGATGGAGGTCACGGCCGCCCCCGACAGGGATGACAGCAACACTCGCCTGAGGGCATTCCCCAGAGTGACACCGTAACCCGGCTCGAGGGGTTCCACCTGAAATGTCCCCTGGTTCTCCGAACTCTTGATGAGCTCGACCTTCGGCGCGTTCGTTTCGAGCAAAGCTAAAGCCTCCTTCATGGTTCCGGAAGAGACAGCTGCGGTCGCCAGAAACTCCGTCCTGCCGGCCGCTGTACCGTCGATATCAGGAAGCTAGCGAGAATAGAACTCTACGACAAGCTGTTCGCTAACATTGGTATCGATCTCATCCCGCGCGGGCGCCGCCAAAACACGGCCGTTTATGGCATCCGGGTCGAGGCTCAGCCACTTGGGAACGGTCTTCTTCGCCATCGTAGGAATCACGGCCTGGAAGTACTCCTTATCCCTGCTGCTCTGGCGAATACCGATCACGTCACCGACCTTTACCTGCGCGGACGGGATATCGGTCTTGCGTCCGCGGAGATCGAAATGCCCGTGACGAACTAGCTGTCGCGCTTCGGCTCTCGACGCAGCCCACCCGAATCGATAGACCACGTTATCCAGCCGCATCTCCAAAATCTGGAGAAGATTCTCGCCTGTGATACCAGGCCGACGCTCGGCCTCCTCGAAGTGCTTTCGGAACTGCCTCTCCAGCACCCCGTATATGCTCCTGATCTTCTGCTTCTCTTTGAGCTGGACCCCGTAGTCCGAGACCTTCCGCCTGCGCTGCGAATGCTCGCCGGGTCCGTAGCTGCGCCGCTCCACGGGGCACTTAGGCGTAAAGCACTTATCGCCCTTCAAGAACAGCTTCATACCTTGCCGCCGGCACAGGCGGCACACGGCATCCGTATATCTTGCCATCCGACCTCCTGGGTTAGCTGTCAGCCATTAGCTAGCCACTAATCGCTAGTCGCTCGTCTACACCCGCCGCTTCTTTGGGGGGCGGCACCCGTTGTGCGGGATCGGGGTAACGTCGGTGATTGCGCTGATCGTCAGCCCGGCGGCCTGCAAAGACCGAATGGCTGCCTCGCGCCCCGATCCAGGGCCCTTCACATATACCTCGACCTGCCGCAAACCGTGCTCCATCGCCCGCTTGGCAGCCCCCTCAGCCGCAAGGCCAGCTGCATACGGAGTGCTCTTCCTAGAACCCTTGAAGCCAGCGGTCCCGGCGCTCCCCCAGGAAATGGCGTTACCATCGGGATCTGTGATGGTCACGAGAGTATTGTTAAAGCTAGACTGAATGTAAGCGTTCCCTCGGGGTATCTGCTTCCGCTCTCGCTTCCTGACGCGCGGCGCCCTTCTCTTCTCAGCCAACCGTTACTCCCTTTCCAGCTATTAACTATTAGGAACTAGCTATTAGCCAACTGCTAATTGCCAACAGCTAATTGCTCGCCTTACTTCTTCGCCGAAGCCTTCTTGCGCCCGGCCACAGTGCGGCGAGGACCGCGCTTGGTCCGTGCATTGGTCCGGGTTCGCTGCCCATGGACCGGCAAGCCCCTCCGGTGCCTGACCCCTCGGTAGGAGCCGATCTCTATGAGCCTCTTTATGTTGAGATTAACCTCACGACGGAGATCGCCCTCAACCTTGTACTCGCGGTCGATGACTTCCCTGACCCGGGCGACTTCGTCTTCGGTCAAGTCCTTGGTCCGCGTATCCGGATTCACCCGGGTCCTGGCCAGGATCTTCTTACTGGTGGAAGGCCCAATCCCATAGATGTAGGTCAGCGCCACTTCCACTCGCTTATCTCGCGGTATGTCAACCCCTGAAATGCGGGCCACTACTTACTCCTTTCCTCCAACCCCTCGCTCAAACGGGACGGAGACACGGGGGTGGGCGACGAGGGGAAAGACCATCAATCTCCCTTCACCCCGTCTCCCACTCCCCCGGTCCCAGATCATCCTTGCCGCTGCTTGTGTCTCGGGTTCTTGCAGATCACCATGACCACTCCACGCCGCCTGATGACCTTGCAGTGCTCACACCGCGGCTTAACCGACGCTGATACCTTCATCGAACCAAACCCCGCATGCTTCGTCTACTTAGCTCTATACACTATGCGGCCTCGAGACAAGTCGTACGGCGAGAGCTGTACCTTTACCCTATCACCTGGAAGTATCTTGATAAAGTTCAACCTAATCTTGCCAGACACATGCGCCAGGATGTTGTGCCCTGTTGGGAGCTCCACCCTGAACATCGCGTTAGGCAGCGATTCGGTCACCGTCCCTTCCACTTCCAGAGTGTCGGCCCTGGCCATCCTCACCGCTCCCGAGACATGTCAAACCGAGCCCAGACCGTGGGCGGACAGAATAGATAGGATCTGCTCTGTCACCTGCGGAATGGGCTGATCGCCATTAACCTCGGACAGTATGCCACGTGCGCGATAGTAGTCGAGCAGCGGCTGTGTCTGCTCTAAGTATACCGCAAGACGCCGCTGGACTGTCTCCGGCCGATCATCGGGCCGCTGCACGAGTACTCCTCCGCATTTGTCACACACCCCGGCCACCTTGGGTGGAGCGGTGACTGTGTGGTAAGGAGCCCGGCACGAACCACATTCCCAGCGGCCGGAAATCCTCTCCACAACTACGCGCTCGGCCACGTTCAGAAAGATAACGGCATCTACCTGCTTGCCGTTCTGCTCAAGGCCTTCATCCAGCGCCTTCGCCTGGGACAGGTTCCTCGGGAAGCCATCCAGCACCGCTCCACCCGCTGCGTCCGGTGAAGCGAGACGGGCGACCACCATCGCCACCACTAGTTCGTCCGGAACCAGTTCTCCCCTGTCCATGAACTCCTTGGCCTTCTTGCCAAGGTCCGTCCCCACGCGGACGGCTTCCCTGAGCAGGTCGCCGGTGGACACGTGAGCCAGCCCGAGCTTTTGCGCAACGAGAGCCGCCTGAGTGCCCTTGCCTGCGCCTGGCACCCCAAGAAAGACCACGTACATGGCCGCCATCCGCTACCTCATGAACCCCTGATAGTTTCTCATCATCAGTTGGGACTCCAGCTGTTTCATCGTATCTACCACCACGCCCACCACGATCAGCAGAGCCGTGGAACTGAGAGAGAGCGCCGTGACGCTGGTAAGGTTCTGTACGAAGTAAGGGAGGATCGCCACTACACCCAGGAACAGCGCCCCGAACCAGGTGATCCGCAAGAGCACCTTGTTCAGGTACTCGCCGGTCGGCCGGCCTGGCCGTATACCTGGGATGAAACCGCCGTTCTTCTGCAGGCTCTCCGGTATGTTCTGCTGTTGGAAAATCACTATGGTGTAGAAGAACGTGAACCCTACCACCATGACGAAATACAGCAGCCAGTAGAATGGGCTGGTTGGGCTGAGCCACCTGACGATGAAACTCCCGACATCGCCGAGCAAGCCGCCCGAATACTGGAAGTAGCCCGCGAGCGTTCCAGGGAACAGCATGATCGACATGGCGAAGATCAGGGGGATCATACCGGCCGAGTTCACCCTGATCGGAATATGTGTGGTAGTGCCTCCGTACATCCTGCTGCCGCGAATACGCTTCGCGAACTGGACCGGAATCCGGCGCTGCCCTTCCTGGACCACCACTATGGCCGCTACCGTCAAGACACCCAGCACCGCGAAGGCCACGAGGCCCACGATATTGATGCCCCCTGCCAGCCCCTGTGCAGCAGCACTGGGGAGGCGCGCGACGATACCGCCGAAGATCACGATGGATATGCCATTGCCGATGCCGTTCTCCGTGATCAACTCGCCAATCCAGACCGCCAGCATCGTACCGGCCGTCATGCTCAGGATGATCGACAGGGTCGAGAGCGGGTAGACGAACAGATTGAAATCACGGATCACGCCCACCTGGCTGTTGGCCAGCAGCGAGCCCGTGCCCAATGCCTGCAGCGCAGCCAGCGGAACTGTCAGCCAGTGTATGTACTGGTTGATCTTGTCGCGCCCGGACTCGCCTTCCTTCGACAGCTCCTGCAGCGCTGGAACCATCGGTATCAGCAGCTGCATGATGATGGATGCGGTGATGTACGGATAAACCCCCATCGCCGCTATAGAGAAGCTGGACATCGCGCCGCCGGAAAACAGGTCCAGCATGCCAATGAGCTGATTACTCGCGAACAGTTGCTTCAACGCCTGCGCATTTACGCCTGGAACCGGAACGTGCGCGAGAAACCTGAACGCCACCAGCATGGCAAATGTGAACAGGAGTTTGCGCCGCAGGTCCGCAATCTTAAATGCGTTGACGACAGAGTCGATCATTCATTTACCCTTTCAAGGGTTCCGCCCGCAGCTTCGATCTTCTGCTGGGCGCTCTGGGACCAGGTGTGAACTTTGACTTTGAGGGCCTTCGCCACTTCGCCCCCCCCAAGCAGCTTGACCATCTGCTCGGTGTCGCGGATAACGCCGGCCTCCGCCAGAGACTGAGGGGTTACCTCAGCGCCAGCATCGAAGCCTTGCAGGCTCTCCAGATTGACGATGTAATACTGCTTTTTGAACGGATTGTGAAAACCACGCTTGTAGGGCAGGCGCAGCACCAGCGGTGACTGTCCGCCCTCGAACCTCGGATTGATTTTGCCACCAGAACGCGCTTTCTGGCCCTTCAGCCCCTTGCCGGAATAGGTTCCGTGACCCGAGCCGTTGCCGCGTCCGATCCTTTTCCTGGCCTTCTTCGCACCCTCGGACGGCGCCAGATCATGCAGTTTCATGCTACCTCTTCCACCTTGACCAAATGCCGCACCTTCTCCACCATACCGCGAACCTCAGGAGTATCCCGCAACTCCACGGTCTGGTGAAGCCGGTGCAAGCCCAAAGCTCGAACGGTGTCCTTCTGTCGCTGAGAGTAGCCGATGCCGCTCTTGATCCAGGTTACGGTCACCTTCTTTGACTGATCCTTGCTAGCCATTGGCCACCTTCCCGATGATGTCGCTCAGCTTCTTGCCCCGCTGCTGCGCCATCGTCTCAGGCTCCTTGAGTTGCTTCAGACCGGTCATGGTTGCCTGGACCACGTTAATGGAATTGGCACTGCCGAGGGACTTCGTGAGCACATCCTTCACACCCGCGGCTTCCATGACGGCACGTACGCCGCCGCCGGCGATTACGCCAGTCCCGGGAGAGGCGGGTTTCAGCAGAACCTTGGCTGCCCCGAACCGAGACAGCACCTCATGGGGGATAGTGTGCCCCTGTAGCGGCACGCGGATAAGGTTCTTCTTCGCGTCTTCCGCACCCTTGCGGATAGCGTCCGGAACCTCATTCGCCTTGCCCAGCCCGGCACCGACCACGCCCTCTCCATCGCCCACCACGACCACCGCGCTGAAGCTGAAGCGACGGCCGCCCTTGACCACCTTGGCCACGCGATTAATTTTTACAACTCGCTCTTCGAGGGTAAAACCCGAAGGATCAATCTTTGTCATTCATCGCCTCTCTCAGAACTCCAGGCCGGCGCCTCTGGCGGCCTCCGCCAGCGCCTTCACCCGCCCGTGATAGAGGAAACCACCGCGGTCGAACACTACCCTGGTTATCCCACGCTCGAGTGCGCGCTTGGCCACAGCTTCCCCCACCACTTTGGCTTCGTCGGTCTTGTTGCCATCGACCTGCTCGCGAAGGCCAGAGTCGATGTCGGAAGCGGAAACAAGCGTAGACCCGGTGGTGTCGTCGATCACCTGCGCATATATGTGCTTGAGGCTCCGAAAGACGGCAAGGCGCGGTCGCGACGGCGAGCCTTCAACCTTGGCCCTCAGCCTGCGGTGCCGCTTGAGCCGCGCCGCCCTGGTATTCGATGCCTTTATCAATCGTCCCTCCTATGGAGCCATTAGCAATTACGTATGAGGGGCAACGAGCTAATCACTAATAGCTAATCGCTCGCTTACTTCTTCTTGCCGCCGGTCTTCCCAACCTTCCTGCGGACCTGCTCTTCTGAGAACCTTATGCCTTTGCCCTTATACGGCTCTGGCGGTCGTACCCTGCGAATACGGGCAGCAGTCTCACCTACCAGCTCCTTGTCGATGCCGCTCACTACGATTCTTGTCGGCGTCTCAGCCGTCAGCGTGACTCCGTCCGGCGGCTCGACCGCGACGGGGTGCGAGTAACCGAGCTGGAGGACCAGTGATTTCCCCGCCTGCTGTGCCCTGTAGCCGACGCCCGAAATCTCGAGCCTGCGGGTGTATCCCGCCGTAACCCCGGCCACCATGTTGGCTACCAGCGTTCTCGTCAGCCCGTGCAGCGACCTGTGCATGCGGCTTTCAGTAGGCCGCGACACCAGGATCGTGCCATCGTTCTGATCGATCTTCATGTCCGGGTGGAGCTCCCGGGAAAGAGTTCCCTTGGGCCCGCGCACCGTCACGAGATTTCTATTTACCTCTACCTGCACCCCCTGGGGTACCTGTATAGGCATACGCCCAATTCTGGACATGTCGCCTCCATCCGAGCGATTAGCGATCAGCAGATGGCGAATAGGGGTGACTCCATCGCACGATAATCGCCAAGTGCTAGTTGCTAACAGCTACCATACATAGCAGAGTACTTCGCCACCCACGTTCAGCTGCCGTGCCTTGCGGCCACTCATCACCCCAGAAGGCGTGGACATTACCACCAGGCCAAAGCCGCCGCGCAGCATCGGGATCTCCTTGCTGCCTCTGTACACTCGCAGCCCTGGCTTGCTCACTCGCCGCAGCCCGCTGATCACGGGCTCCTTCTTGCCGACATACCTCAGGTGAACGCGCATAAGGCGCGACTTAGCGTTCTTCTCTCGCACCATCTCGAAGTCGCGGATGAAACCCTCTTCCTTCAAAACTCGGGCTACCGACATCTTCTCTCGAGACAGCGGAATGACCACCGAGTCGTGACGGGCCTGAAGTCCGTTCCGTACCCTCGTCAGCATGTCACCGATCGGATCCGTTAGATTCATGTCACCTTCCTCAACAGTGCCTTAACCTTTCGGGATCTCTCTCGCTACCAGCTCGACTTGGTAACGCCCGGGATCTCACCCGCCAGGGAGAGCCGCCTGAAGCAGATCCTGCACATCCCAAACTTCCGCATGTACGCTCGAGGCCGGCCGCAAATCACACAACGGTTGTGCTTCTGGACCGTGAACTTCGACGGGCGGCTCGCCTTTACCATCAACGATTTCTTGGCCAAACTCTTCTCCTTAGAAACTGCAGTGGTTTGCTAGCGCCAACCACGCGCCAACACCTTCTGCTACTTATCGCTACGCCTTAGCGAAAGGAACCCCAAGCTGGGTCAGCAGCCGTCTCGATTCCTCGTCCGTCCGAGCGGTGGTGACCAGACTGATCTCCATCCCCCGTACCTTGTCCACCTTGTCGAAGTCGATTTCGGGAAACAGCAGCTGCTCCTTGAGACCCAGCGTGTAGTTGCCACGTCCGTCAAACGCCTTCGTGGACACGCCCTGGAAATCTCTCACCCGTGGCAGCGCCACGTTGCACAGCCTGTCCAGGAACTCCCACATGCGGTCGCCCCGCAGGGTCACCATCACGCCGACCTGCATTCCGGCGCGAAGCCGGAAGGCCGCGATCGACCGCTTGGCCCTGGTGACGACGGGCCTCTGCCCGGTGATATCCGAGACATCCTTGACCGCGCCATCCAACGCCTTCGCGTTGGAGATTGCCTCGCCTAGACCAACGTTTACCACAATCTTTGCCAGGCGCGGCACCTGCAGCGGGTTCGAGTACTTAAACTCTTCCTTGAGCGCAGGCACTACCTCACGCTCGTACTTGTCTTTCAACCGTGGCATTCCCACTCTCCACTCAGCGAGCCAGCAGCCGTGAGCCAGAGGCCAGTGCGCGAGCACTCGCTTCTAGCTCTTGAACGCTCGCTCTGGGATGATCTCGTTGCACTTCTTGCACGCCCGGGCCTTCCGCCCGTCCTCCAGGAAGCGGTGCGCAACACGGGTCTTTGCACCACACTCGGGGCACACCAGCATAACGTTGGAAACGTCAATGGGCATTTCAACGTCAATGATGCCTGGCTGCCTTTTGGGGTCACCCTTCTTGACGTGCTTCTTGGAGATGTTCAGCTCGGCAACTATTACCTTGCCCTCGGCGGGCAATCCACGCCGCACCGTGCCTTGCTTCCCCTTGTCCTTCCCTGCGATGACCTCTACCTTGTCGCCGCTTCTAATGTTCACTACTGGTACCTCAACCGATTCTCGACGGGTCAGAGCACTTCCGGCGCGAGCGAGATAATCTTCATATAGTTCTTCTCGCGGAGCTCGCGCGCCACGGGGCCAAAGATCCGGGTGCCCTTGGGATTGTTCTTGTCGGAAAGAATGACGGCCGCGTTCTCATCGAAGCGTATGTACGAACCGTCGGGCCTTCCATACTCCTTGGCTGTCCTGACCACTACGGCCTTGACAACATCACCTTTCTTCACCGAGCCGCCGGGGACGGCTTGCTTCACCGAAGCTACGATGACGTCGCCCACTACTGCGTACGGTCTCGCCCCGCCACCCAACACGTGGATGCACATGAGCTGCCTAGCCCCGGTGTTGTCCGCTACTTTCAAGCGCGTTTGCGGTTGGATCATCAGAACTGGCTCCTAGTCACTCTACTCTGGTCGGGCCGGACAGCACTTGCCGGTGGCTCCGAAAGCCTGGTTAGCCCGCTATTTGCCCGATATCCTCGTGCCGCAGGATCGCCTCCACCACCCAGCATTTCTCCTTGCTGTATGGCCGGCTCTCC
>JAJYKO010000104.1 GCA_021788565.1 Chloroflexota bacterium | reverse complement strand
GGATCCCGCCCGAGGAGCAAGAGATGATTCTCACCCCGTTCTATCGCGGCCACGGCGTTCGCCGATTCCCCCAGGGGATGGGCCTGGGCTTGACGATAGCACGAGACGTTATGGCCGCTCACGGCGGACGTCTGGAGATCAAGAGCTCTCCGGGTGCGGGAAGTCGCTTCACCCTCCATCTGCCACTAAATGCGGACGAGCGTGGGGAGGCTGCCTGATCACCTCCTTAACGCTATCATAAGGTCCACGCTAGCTTCTCTTAAGTTGAATCTTCCCCGACGTGCACTATGCTAGCCGTGCGTTGAGTCGAACAACTAACGAGTACGGAAAGTAGTCATGGCAGTCTCCCAACTGCTGCTCGGTGGTGTTACAGGTCTCCTGGTCGGGTTGATATCCGGCGTTTTTCTCCTGCCCAGGGCACTGCGCTCTGGTTCGGCGCCTCACCGGAGCGACGACCTCCTCCTGGTACTTCTTGCCCTCGCCGCTTTCGCCCTCGGCTTCTTCGTGAGCTATGCCTTCGGCTGACACATAATCTGGGCTTAATGTGACCTTACTGCTTTGATAAGGACATTGGCATATAGCTGGCGGTAAACTGCGAGCGTGCAGATGCCCAGGTTAGTGTTAAGGGAGGTAGATCGGAATGAACAATCGGCAGTCTCCCATCTGGGCAGCAATTGGCCGTGGCCTGATGCCTATCGGGTTGTTGGTGGGCGCTCTCGCAACTGTGATTGGCGCCGCAATGGCCGCACGGCCATCATCAATTCCTAGGTTCGGAGGCGAACAGGAGATGGAAGCTCGAAGAAGAGATGTGGAGTATGAGCGCCGACGAGGAAACATTCAGCCCGTCGAGCGATATGACGCTCGGCCTGACGTGGAGCTAGCGCACGAACCGGCCTTCCACTGGTCCGCTGTGTGGACCGGTGTGATCTCAGGCTTGGCGTTCTTCACTATACTCGTCGCGCTCGTGATTTCAGTCGGGTTCGCGACAGGCTTCACGGGAGCCTCCGCCGTAGTGTGGGGGATCATCGTGGCCTTCATCGGGTTCTTTGGCGGGGGTTGGGTCGCATCCGCTACGTCCGACCTACGCAGTAGGATGGACGGCTGGGTGCTTGGTTCGATGATCTGGGCATTGAGCACGCTGTTCCTGGTCGCGTTGGGGGCTACAGGAGCATTCGGGTTCGTAAACGCGATCTCTCGAGGCGCTGCCGTCTCAGCCACCAACACCCAGGGGCTCGCCATCGGGACACTCATCCTGCTGGTGGTGACCTATCTTGGCTCCGTCGTCGGTGCCCTCATCGGTGCTGGCAGAAGCAGGACCGTGGACATCACTCGGAACCAGTGAGTCGGGAAGACGGCGTTCCTATATTCGAGAGGGAGAGCGGGGGGCGCCACCGCTCTCCCTCAGTATCTCACGCTACTCCCACCAGGTGAGGCGTCTGGCGAAGTTTCTCGAGGTCGCGGGCGCCGATGCAGAACATGGCCGTCCGCAGCTCGAGGATGAATCTCTCAAGGACGGCTATCACGGCGGAGGCGGACTCCGTCGCCGGTCGCAGCAGCGGCTGAGCGATCCCAACAGCCGTAGCGCCGAGAGCGAGGGCTTTCGCCGCATCCACCCCATCGCGAATGCCACCAGACGCGATCAGCGGCACGTCCGGCGCGGCGTTGCGTGCCTGAACCAGCGATTCGGCGGTGGGTATCCCCCATGCGGCGAAGGGTGAGCGCTCGGCCTCGTCCCGCGTGACCCCCGACGAAAGCCGCTCCACCATGTACCACGACGTTCCCCCCGCTCCAGAGATGTCGATAGCGGCCACCCCGGCATCCGCGAGGCTCGCGGCAACCTGAGCAGATACGCCCCAGCCAACCTCTTTGACCACCACGGGCGTCCCGAGCTCCCTGCACACAGAGGCTATCTTTGACGCGAGGCCCCTGAAATCATGGTCGTCAGATCCCTGGAAGATCTCCTGGAGGCCGTTCAAGTGAAGACAAAGTGCATCGGCAGAGATCATCTCCACCGCCTGACGGCATTCGGCCAGCCCAAACCCTGCGTTCAGTTGCGCGGCTCCGAGGTTGCCAAGGAGCAGGATATCGGGGGCAACGTCCCGCACCTGATAGCTGCGCACCAGTTCAGAATCACTTATGGCTGCCCGTTGGGAGCCCACCCCCATGGCAAGCCCCAACTCCTCCGCCGCCAACGCAAGGTTGCGGTTGATGCTAGCGCCAGTCCGGCATCCCCCGGTCATGCCCGAGATTACTATGGGCGCACGCAGGCGTTTGCCAAGCAGCGACATCGAGAGGTCGATCTCCCGCCAGTTCACGTCCGGCAACGCCTGATGCGTGAAGCGATACCGCTCGAAGCCGGTCGTTATCCCACGCCCTCGGACGTCGCCGTTCAGACAGGCAAGCAGCTGGGCCTCTTTTCGCTTCTCGTGCGCCGATAGCACTCGCTCCATCCCTTCTCCCACCCCCGACTCATGTTATATCCGGATGTAGCATCCGACGGCAAGCGCGTTCATCGCCTGCTCCTCGTCCACCTCGGTATCAACGCAGCCATCCTTGGAGAGCGGCACCACCACGATCACCGGCAACTCCTTGCCCTCAGCGGCAAGCCCCGCCACGCCCTCCACGCCCTCCTGGAGCTCCCTCTCGCAGGCCACCGCCACGATGCCTCTCGGGGACTGCTCGGCCACGAAGCGCAACGCCATCTTCCCACCGGCAGCGATGGATACGCCCTTGTAGCCCAGCGATCGAGCGGCGCGCGCTAGACGACCGACCACGCAGTCCTCCTGGCAGTCATCCGGGCACCGGAGCCCGCTCTTATCGAATTTACCCGGACAGGTAGCACTGGGGCGCATGCAATGGGAAAGAAGCAGCACCCTGTCCTCCGGGTCCACCGCAGACAACTGTTCGTAGGCTTCGTCCATAACCGTCATCCCTCCTGCAAGCTCTCGTATCTTGACAGAGCCATCAACGGGAAGTAGCTCCTGTAGAGGTCATACCTGAGGTAGAAGGCCCTCGGGAACCCTGTGCCGGTATATAAGTCCTCCCGCCACGTCCCATCCTCACCTTGATTCCGCACCAGGTAATCGATCCCTCGTTGGACTGACTGACCGGCCGCCTCCCCCGCGGCCATCAATCCCATGAGGGCCCAGGCCGTTTGCGACGCGGTGCTCTCCCCCTCCCCGCGGCGCCCCGAATCCGCGTAGCTGTGACAGCTCTCCCCCCACCCGCCGTCGCTGTTCTGCCGGGACCGCAGCCAGGCCACGGCCTTCTGTATCCATGGCTGGCCCATGTCCTGACCCGCGGCACACATGGCGGCCAGCACCAAACCGGTACCGTACAGGTAGTTGACGCCCCACCGTCCGTACCACGCGCCGTCCAGCTCCTGTGTCGACCTGAGATACGCGACCGCCTTCTCGAGAGACCTCGAATACGTGCCAATTTCTGCCAACAATTCCACCACGTGCGCCGTGACGTCAGCACAGGTGGGATCGAGCGGCGTCATGAAATCGGCAAACGGGACGTGTGAGAGGAAGGTCTTGTCGTTGTTCAGGTCGAAAGCGGCCCACCCCCCGTCCTTGCTCTGCATGCTCACCACCCACCGCGCAGATCTCTCGATTGCTTGTGCCTTGCCCCCCTCCTCCACGTCCTCCAGCCGTACCCGCAAGAGGGCACGCGGTACCACGGCAGAGTCGTCCATATCAGGGTAGAAGTCGTTGTGGAACTCGAAAGCCCAGCAGCCGGGCTCGGTGTTCGGATTCTTGATCCGCCAGTCCCCTCCGGCCCGAATCTCCTGGCTCCGCAGCCAGCGACCGGCGTTCCTCAAGGCCGGGTGCTCGGGAGGGAGTCCCGACGCGCTGAGGGCGAGGACCGCCCACGCCGTGTCCCAGACCGGCGACGTGGCCGGCAGGAGCCGCAGCGTGGAGCTGTCCTCCGCGATGAACCCCTCCAGTCCTTGCAGGCCACGAGCGATCACGGGATGGTCCAGCGGGTAGCCAAGGGACTTCAGGGCGATGAGGGAGTAGACCCAGGGCAGCATGATCCCACCCCAACTCCCATCAGCCTCCTGGTGTTCCACTATCCATCGCTCGGCCTGCCCGAGTGCGTGCCTGCGCCCAGGCTTGATGGGCAGCCGTTCCCACAGTTTGAAGACGGAGTCCGCCACGAGGAAGAAGCTCCGCCAGTTGAGGCCATCCTTCTTGCCGAGGGAATAGTCCCTCCGGGCCTCGGGCTCGACGTACAGTTCGTCCACTCGTGCGGACTCGGGTACGAGACAGACGGGATGGTTGGTAAGAACTACCATCAACGCCACTATCGTCTCCCGCGACCAGCTGGCAAACTCATAGATGTTGAAGTAGAACCAGTTGGGCAGGAGGGTCAACTCGGGAGGCACCGATGGGGTGCCACGCCAGTCATACTGGCCGAAGATGGCAAGCCATATCTTGGTGAACACGCCGGCTTTGCGGATACCGCCCCTGGCTCGGACGAAATCCCGGGCGCTCCTCAGCATTGGTGCATCGACTGAGAGCCCGGCCAGCTTGAGGGCGAAGTACACCTGGATCGTAGCGTTCAGATCCCCAGGGCCACCAAAGTAGCTCGGCCAGGAGCCGTCCGGGTTCTGCTTGCTCAAGACGAACGCCACCACCTTCTGCTGGCGGACGGGATCGACCTTACCCAGCATGAAGTACATGAGCAGGATGTAGCCGGCGGAAACGCTGGCATCCGCCTCAAGCTCACCGGACCAGTAACCATCTGGAGCCTGAAGCCCTATAAGATGCGCCTGAGCTCTCCTGACCGCGGCCTCCACCGACTCGGGCCTCTTCGCCGAGGCCAAAACGGTCTGCGAGTCTGAACGGTCCTTCTCAGCGAGCGTATCCATTCTCTCTGAACCACCTCACGGACCTGTCTAGCGCAATTTCCACCGGCGTTTGGGGCAACCCCAGCTGCTTGATCGCCTTGGAACAGTCGAAGTGCCTGAACTTTCGCGCCGCCTGAACGCCAGCGATGGGAACTCGGGGCGGCTTACCGGTGATCCTGGCCACGACGAACTCGTCCACAAGCGCCACACTCATAGCGAGCCAGAGCGGGATCCTGAAACCCGGAGGCGTGATGCCGGAAATTCCGCCAAGGATCTCGAACGTCTCTCTCAGGGTGAGGTTTCGGTTCCCCAGGATGTATCGCTCCCCGGGCTTCCCTTTCCGCAGGGCCAATATGTGCCCGCGAGCGACGTCCTCGACAGCCACAACGTTCAGCCCGGTGTTGACGTAGGCCGGCATCCTGCCATTCAAGAAATCCACGATGATCTGGCCGGTGGGGGTCGGCTTCACGTCTCGCGGACCCACGGGAACCGTCGGGTGGACCACAACCACCGGAAGCCCCTTCCGGCAGAACCCCAGGGCGATCCGCTCCGCCAGCAGTTTCGATCTCTTGTA
Organism: Chloroflexota bacterium; assembly: GCA_021788565.1. The sequence continues at coordinate 5,574 of JAJYKO010000104.1, read as the reverse complement.
GTGGCCACCCAGCTGACCTAACTCCATCTCCAGGTCTTCCGTCCCAAGGCCCGTCTGCCTGCTAATCCCTATGGTGGATTCGGTACTGGTGTACACCACTCGCTCGACCCCTTTCGCCACGGCGGCGGCCAGGATGTTCTCGGTGCCCTTCACGTTCGTGTCGTACGTGAGCATCGGGTCCGGGGTCCACAGCGCGTAATTGGCAGCCACGTGGAACAGGACGTCGCAGCCATCCAGGGCCTTCTCGAGCGAGGAAACGTCACGTAAGTCCCCCAGGGCGACTTCCACGTCCAGGCCCTGCAGGTTCCTGCGGTTGCTTCCCTCTCTGGCCAGGGCTCGGACCTGAAAGCCGTCGTTCAGCAGTTCGACGGCCAGGTTCCCGCCGATGAAGCCAGTGGCGCCCGTGACGAGTGCTCTCATCTCACAACCTTTGGATGATCTCGGCGATAAGTTGGACAAGACTGCTCTCGGCCCTCTGCACGTTCGCGTACAGCGTCGGTAGGGTCGCCAACTCCAGCGGATGCATGAGGAAATGGCTCGCCGCGAGGCCGATGTTCCATCCCTCCTCGGGATCGATCCAGCGATCGAAGGGAGGGAGTTGCTGTGTCACTGGATCGGAGATCGCGCGGACCGCGAGGAACGGCACGTCGACCGCTGCGTCGGCAATCCAGTAGCCCTCCATGTCCACGACGTCGGCGCCGAAGGCCTCGTCCAGTGCTCGCTTGTCGCGAGGCTCAGTCACCATTCTCTCCACGGTCACGCTGTTGCCAAGAAGGACCCGGCTCGAACTACGCAGGGGAATTCCAATCGCCAGCGAGATCAGTTTGTCGTCGGAACGGTGCGATGCTTCTTCTCCGCGAACAGCGCCATCGTGGAGCACCTGGCAGAGAACCACGTCGCCGGCCCGCACGTTGTCATTCAGGCCGCCGGCGAAGCCGAAGGAGATGAGAGCAGTGGCCGGGTACCGGAGCTGAGCGAATACGGCGGCAGACTCAGCCCTGTACCTGCCGGGCCCGGTTTCCACCAGCGCCAGCCCCCTACCTTCGTACTCTCCCTCGAAAATGCGCCATCCCTCGCAATCGAAGCCGCGGGTGAGCCCCAGCCGCCTCCTCACCCCGTCGACCTCCTGTCTCATGGCGCCCAGCAAGATCAACACGATTCATCTCCCCTACGAAAGGAGCGCCCAGCTAGCCATGTGCCACATGTCGGGCAGGCTCTTCCCCGCCTCATCCATTGCGCTCGCCTCAAAGCCGCTGTGGACCATGCAGTTCGCGCAACGCGGGTCGCGGCCAACCCCGTAGCGCTCCCATGGGGTCTCCTCCATCAACTCTCGGAATGAGTCGCAGTAGCCGTCGGCCAGCAGATAACAGGGCTTCTTCCACCCCTTAGGGTTTCTGGTCGGCGTGCTCCAGGGCGTGCACTGTAGCTCTCGCCTGCCGGTCAGGAACTGGATGTACATCGGGCTGTTGTGAAGCCGAAAACGGGTGAGCGGCTCGTAGATCGACCGGAAGGTCTCCACGGCTTCTGCACGTGAGAGGAAAATGTCGTTTCCAACCTCCTCGTAGCTGAAGCCCGGAGCTATCATCATGCCGTCCACCCCAAGGGAGGAAAGGAGCGAGAACAGTTCCAGTGTCTCCTCGGGCTTAGCACCCTTGAACAGGGTCGTGTTGGTGCGAACCTGGAATCCCGCTTCTTTGGCCGCCTTTATGCCGGCGATAGCCGTCTGGAAGATGCCGTTTCGTCCCACGATTCCGTCGTGCGTCGCTGCCAGGCCGTCCAGGTGAAAAACGAAGCTGAAGTAGGGACTGGGCTCGAACTTCTGGATGGACCTGGCCATCGCGATCCCATTGGTACACAGGTAGATGAAGCGTTTCCTTTGCACGATCCCCTCGACGATCGCATCGATCCGCGGATGGAGTAGCGGCTCGCCGCCAGCTATGCTCACCACGGGGGCACCGGAATCGTCCACTGCTGCCATGCACTCTTCGAGAGAGAGCATACGGTGCGCTATGTCAACGTCTTCCCGAACGCGACCGCAGCCCGCACAGCTCAGGTTGCAGGCGAATGTGGGCTCCAGCATCAGAACCATTGGGAAACGCTTCCTGCCACGCAGCTTGTTGCCGGCCACATAGCTGCCCAGGGAAAGTGAGAGCTGCCATGGGAAGATCATCTTGCGGCTCCTTCCCGCCGCACATTACCGACGGCGCCGCGGGACTCCGCGAAGAGGACCCTGACCCTGCGCGCTATTCCGGCAGCATCAAGCCCTGAGTCGGCCCTGAGAATGTCCTGGGGACCGTGCTCGACGAACCTATCTGGAAGCCCTATGCACTCGACCCTGGTGTCGCCAGAACCTGCGCCAGCCAACACCCGTATGACGCCCTCGCCGAACCCGCCCTCCATCGTGTTTTCCTCAACGGTGACGATTCTTCCTGTTCTTCGACTAAGATCCAGTATCAGGTCAGTATCTAGAGGCTTCGCGAAGCGAGCGTTGGCTACGGTACATTCGATCCCCTCCTCCGCCAACATCTCCGCCGCCTCAAGGGCCGTGCGCACAGTCGAGCCGAGCGCTAGAAGCGCAACGTCCCGCCCTATTCGCAGCACCTCTCCCCGACCGATAGGCAGCTGCCCCAGCGCATGATCGAGGGGCACTCCCTCTCCGTGACCCCGCGGGTATCGGATAGCCATGGGTCTACCCGCGTTGACCGCCGTGAAGAGCAGTTGCCGAAGCTCGTTCTCATCCTTCGGGGCTGCCACAACCATGTTGGGGACGCTACGGAGGTAAGAGATGTCGAAGGCCCCGTGATGCGTCTTGCCGTCGTCGCCGACGATGCCGGCTCGATCTATGGCAAAGACGACCGGCAGGGCCGGTATGCAGACGTCGTGGACGATCTGGTCGTATGCGCGTTGTAGGAAGGTCGAGTAAACGGCCACGATGGGAACGAACCCCTGGGTGGCCAGGCCGGCCGCCATCGTGACCGCGTGTTGCTCGCAGATGCCAACGTCGAAGACTCGGTGCGGGAACTTATTGGCGGCAACGTTGAGGCCTGTACCATCCAGCATGGCGGCCGTAATGGCCACCACCCGGGGATCCTCACGCATCAGCCGAAAGACTGCACGGCCGAAAACCTCGCTGTAAGAAGGCGCCTGTGACCCGGCCTTGCCGGCCGCCTTGGGTGACAGCCCGTGGTACTTCGTGGCATCGGCCTCAGCAGGGGGATAGCCCTTACCTTTTCGGGTAAGTACGTGCACGAGCACCGGCTTCGTCTCGTGGTCGCGTGCCCTGCCAAGCGCCGACTCCAACTCCCGAAGGTCGTGGCCGTCCACCGGACCCACGTAGACGAACCCCAACTCCTCCCAGAAGGAACCGGGTATCAGCGCCCTCTTGATGCCGCTTTTGATCGACTTGCTGAACGCCCAGGCAGTCCCGCCGAACGGCAATCCGGTCACCGCCATTTTGGTTCCAGTCTTGGCAAGCTCGTATCTCGAATCGAGCCGGACGACGTTGAGCAGCCTGGACAGAGCCCCTACGCTGGGAGAGATGGACATACCGTTGTCGTTGAGCACAACAATCAGCCTGGTGCCGAGATGGCCCGCATGGTTGAGGGCCTCGAAGGCCATCCCTCCCCCAAACGACCCATCGCCGATAACGGCCACGACGTGATGACTCTTCCCAGCGAGGTCACGGGCGAGGGCCATTCCAAGAGCAGCTGAGATCGAGGTCGAAGCGTGTCCCGCGCCAAAGGCGTCGTGCGGGCTCTCTTTCGGGTCGGGAAACCCAGACAGTCCTCCATACTGGCGGATGGTGGAAAACCGGCCCCTCCGGCCCGTCAGCAGCTTGTGCACGTAGCTCTGGTGTCCCACATCCCAGACGATCTTGTCGCGCGGGGTCTGGAAGATCCTATGGAGTGCGATGGTCAATTCCACCACACCGAGGTTGGACGCCAGGTGGCCGCCATTCTCGGGTACCCTGCCAATCAGTTCCCTTCGCAAATCCGTCGCGAGTTGGTTAAGTTCCTGGTAGGTGAGCTGCTCAAGCTGAGCAGGGGTGTCGATACGTTCCAACATGATTGCCTGGCCCCGCTTCCTAACCCAAGTTCAAGGTGAACCCCGCGGGGGCTTTGGCTCGCGGTGCTATACCGGCGTGACTGGTCTCAGGAGACCCCGCGGGTTTGGTCGCTTTATCAGTATCTAGCTGCAGAATCGCCCAGATGTGCACGACTGACTGAAGCCAGCTCGTTGTTCGTGTAGCTGATAGCTCCCTCCGGCTTGGCCCACGCGGGCGGCGCGCTGCGGCCAGGAACCGGCACTCGGTACAGGCCGTCGCCCTGCGGGAGTAGCTCGCCGGAGCCGCAGCAGTAGTCGATGTATTCGTCCATTCGATGATCCAGGTCGCCACTGTTCAGAAGCCTGGGATCGACGAAGAGACCGGCTTTAGACCAGCGCTTCGCCTCGTCTGCCACATAGTCGACGAGCTGGCTCCAGCCCAACACGCCGCCTCCCCGCGAGCGAATCTCCATAAGTAGCTGGCTGGCCAGCTGGCTGGCCGTTATCGTCGACTCGGCCAGGATCGCCTCTTCCACGCGGGCAGATGCATCGGCGGGCCTGAGTGTCCTCAGATCCGTCATCTCCGGCCCAACGTTCACGAAGACCATCTGGCGCCCGGCCGTCATGAAATCGTAGGTAATCCCAACCGGCAGAACCCTCACCAGGGCGCGAGGCCGGTTGAGGAGAACGTGCAACCCCGCTCGGATGCGAGCGAAGGCACCGTCTTTGGAGACAGCTCCTTCGGGGGCTAGCTGAAGGGTCTCGCCCTGTTCCAACAGATCGATGAAGACCTGCAGCTGGGACTCGATGGTCGCCCGCTCGTATGGCTTGCATGCCCTGAATCTGGCCCTTGTGAGCTTTGTTAGCCCGTAGCCTTGTCTGAGCAGGGGCCTGAAGCGATCTCCGCTGAGGATGGACCCCAGACGTAGCGGCCGGTCCTCAGGCCGCGCCAGTTGCTCGAATCGCTCGATCCAGTCGGCCTTGAGCACCTCGTCTAGTGGGAGGTCGCCAAAAACCCACAGGATGTCCTGGAGCACTTCGCCCAGCGTCCTCTCCGCTATCCTCCGCAGCGGATAGGCGTGCAAGGCCCACAGAAACGGCCGCAGGCTGAGGGAAGACAGAAGCTTCCGAGCCGCGGGGGGCCAGCTCTTCAAGTAGTCCGCGAGGAAACCCCGTCGGAACAGATCCTCTCTAGCGATGAAGATAGGCATCCGATCGAGGACCGGCCGCCTGCCCTGGCCGAAAAGTACGTTGCCGATGATCGGCGAGTCGGCATCTCTGCGGTGGTTGAACACCACCAGGGTGGACGGGGACCGAGTGAAGTTGTCGATGCCGCGAACCTCGAGGTTGTAACGAGTGCGACACCCTAGATCGAGAAGGGCTCCCAGCCCTCTTCCTGCTACGCGCCTCCACCGTGAGTCGGACATTCCAGTTCACTCCCGCAAGTACGAAGCAACGAGGCCCAGGTATGCCCCGCCACCGAACCTGTTCTTCTCCATCTTGCGGCCGTATCGCGAGCGAGACCCGCTC
>JAJYKO010000103.1 GCA_021788565.1 Chloroflexota bacterium | reverse complement strand
CACGGCATCCCCTGCCTCACGAAGGTGGAAACCAGACTTCGGCACCCCTCCGAATTCCAGCGTCTATCGCCCAACGCGAGCCGGCAGCGAAAACGAGTCAGTGCGGTCGACGAATTCACCGTCGAAGTGGTCTACGGCAACAAGCCTCTGCTGGCTCTTGAAGAACCTTACAGCGCTGCGTGGACCATCGTCGCCGAGGCGTTGAGGCAAGTCTGCGAGTGCGCGTGAGAACCCATTGCCGGCATTTCACTCGCTACAGCCCGCGGAGTAGAAAGGCCGTCTCTGGCAACCCTCTGCCGAGCTCGCTCACTCACCATGCCTGTACACCATTATCTGGGGGGTGACGTCCCCTTTCGCGGGCATTTTGACGCCACCAGGGCCGTCGCGACCTGGCCCGGGAACTTCGGGCTTCAACGCGCGAAGCACCTCCAGGTCGGGCATCAACTCCCTCTCGACGCCGCACCCGTTCAGCGGCCAGACATAAAATCTGGGTGGAGTCGCCAAGGCCCCAAGTCGCGGCTCCGTCGACGGGTCCTGCTTTGTTCGGGGCACTTCCCGAAAGTGCACTGGTGTCAAATCCTCCCGATATTGAGTCGATGCGGCAATGGTTCACCGCATGGCAACGTCTGAGCACTTGCTCCGCCTCAACCCGGCGATCACGCGCCCATCGATGACCGCTTCGAACGTCCGCGATAGTAGCGGGTGGTACGGTACCCGCTCCCGCGAGCAGGCGAAACTGGGCTACCGCTGGATACCCGCTGCGGTAGAACGACTCGTCCGCGACGAGGTGGGGGGTGTCGCCCGTGACGAGACGGGCGAGGTCCTTCGCCACCTCTGCTGCCCAAGCTGCTATGCACCCATCGCCGACGACGAGGGAGTGCCCCTGGGCCGTGCCGACCTCCAGGCCAAGAAGCGGCGGTGCCACCATTGCGATGGGCCGCTCTGGCAGGCGGATCGGACCGGCCCTCGCCGATTCCCCCTGGCCGATTACGTGCGCCGCCGCCTGCCCAATTACTTCGATCTCCTCATCACAGATGAACTCCATGAGTACAAGGCCCGGGGTTCCGCACAAGGGCTGGCCGCTGCCGGCCTCGCCGAGGCCTGCGGCAAGACCCTCACCCTCACCGGCACCGTCTTCGGCGGCTACAGCTCGACCCTGTTCTACCTGCTGTGGCGCTTCTCCCCCGCGGTCCGCTCGGAGTTCGGCTATCGGGACGAGGCGAAATGGGTCAGCCGCTACGGCATCGTCGAGCGGATCACGAAGAAGGACCCCGACGCGTACACCGACGACGGCCGTCACTCCAAGCGCCGGAGCTACCTGACCCGCACCGTCGAGAAGCCGGGCGTCGCACCGGCGATCCTGTTCCACCTGATCGGAAACACCGTGTTCCTCCGACTGGCCGACGTCGCCAAAGACCTGCCAACCTACACCGAGCAGGTCGCCCTCTTCCCGCTGGATAAGGGAGAGACCCCGGACGTGCCTTCCCAGGCGAGCAGCTACCACCGGCTTGCTCAGGAGCTCTGGCGAGCGGTGGCGGAGGCGCTCCAGGAGGGCTCCAAGCGGCTGCTGGCTACCTACCTTCAGGTGTTGCTCTCCTACCCTTGCGGCTGCACCCGGGGCGAGACAGTGCTGGACCCGGAAACGGGGAGCGTTCTCGCTCACGCGCCGGCCTTGCCCGAGGACCGGCTCTACCCCAAAGAGCGGGCGCTGGTGGAGTTGGTGCGCCGCGAACGAGAGCGGGGAAGGCGGGTGCTGGTCTACATCACCCATACGGAGAAGCGAGACATCAGCCCCCGGCTGCGTGGCCTCCTGGAAAAGGAGGGGTTTCGAGTGGCGGTGCTCAAGGCGAGCACCGTGGCGGCCGATCGACGAGAAGAGTGGGTGGCGGCTCGCGTTCGGGAGGGCGCCGACGTCTTGATCTGCCATCCCCGCCTCGTGCAGACCGGCCTGGACCTCGTGGACTGGCCGTCCATCGTCTGGTACGAGACCGAGTACAGCGTGTACGTGATGCGCCAGGCGAGCCGACGCTCCTGGCGGATCGGCCAGTGCCAATCGGTGGAGGTCACCTTCTTCGTGTACGAGGGAACCCTCCAGGCCGAGGCGTTGGCGCTGGTGGCCGCCAAGATGCGCTCCGCCCTGATGGTCGAGGGCGAGCTCCCCGAAGACGGGTTGGCGGCGCTGGAAGGCGATGGCCAGGACGTGTTCCTCGCCCTCGCTCGCCGCCTGACCAACCAGACCCCTGGCGACGGCCAATCCCTGGATGCGCTCTTCGCCCAGACCCGCTCGGTGGAGACGGAGGACGAGAGCTTCCTGGTCGAGGACAGCTGGCAGCCGGAGACCGAGCGGGCAGAACTCACACTGCCGGTGGACTATGTCCCTCTCGTCGAGGCTGATCTGTGGACACAGGTCCTCACCCGCGACGCCGAAACCCAAGGCTGTTCGACTCAGGACCCGGCTCCCATCAAACAAGCCCGCGTAGTGACTTTCGAGGAGTTGGCGGTACTGGTTCGCCGGCCGAAGCCGAGACGCAAGCCGGTGCCTGAGGGTCAGCTCGCGCTGTTCGACGGCTAGACCACCGGATCGCAAAGGCCGGCTCATCACGTAGGCGGGAATACCCCCCGTCTGGATGAGCTGGCCTTTTTCGTTGCCTATCGCGCGCCGGGATGGCCGCCGCATCAGAGTGGTCACGTCGACGGTTTCGTGTCGGATGCCGGCCAACGCCACCGAAAAGCGCTTGACAGCAACTGGCAATAACCGTAAATTATGGACTCGTTATGAGGCATTCGGGGTCGAACTTTGCCTTGAGTCCAGAGAGGTGCACCTGATGGATGAAAAACTAGGCGATGTCCTGACCATCGAAGAGTTGGCCGCCTACCTGAAGATACCGAAGTCGACGCTCTACAAGCTCGTTCGGGAAGGCAAGATCCCGTCCCAGAAGATCGGCCGGCACTGGCGCTTCCGGAAAGGAGCGATTGACCACTGGCTTGAGGAAACGCGGGCCAACGAGCCTGGTTCAGGAGGAGATCGATAATGGCGGAGCCGCTCGCCGAGAGGGTCATTCGAAGAATCGGCCAAGCAGCCGAGGTGTACCACCGCCTGGTCATGCTGGTGGCCCCGGCCAGTGCGGGCAAGACCGTCGCGCTCCAAGATGTGCATGAGCGCACGGCGGCTCCGCTGGTCAACGTCAATCTCGAGCTGTCTCGGCGCATGCTCGACCTCACCGAGAGCCGGCGGGCACTGCAGTTGCCCTGTCTTCTCGCCGCGATCGTGGGCGCATCCGCAGCCGATGTGATTCTGCTGGACAACATCGAGGTTCTCTTCGATGTCTCGCTCAAACAGGACCCGCTGCGGCTCCTGCACGGGCTCTCACGGAACAAGACGGCAGTCGCAGCCTGGAGCGGCTCCATCGACGGTGAGCACATAGTCTACGCGAGGCCGGACCATCCCGAATACAGACGATATCCCTTACGAGATCTCCTGGTAGTGAACCCGGAGGCCATTGCGTGAAGACAAGGAATCCGTTTTGGTCGGGCGTGGCGGTACAAGTAGGTTGGCTCTTGAGGCTTCAGGGTTCTGCTGCCGCGGCCCATGTCCAGCGGCGGGTCCGCGAGCAATATGGCGAGCGAGAGACCGTCTCCCGAGCAGCCCGCCGCGTGCTGCGTTCGTACCTGGACTGGGGCGTGCTTCAGGAGACCGGCACAAAGGGAATCTACACCGCAGGAACGACGCTGGCCATTGATGATTCCGTACTGATCGCCAGGCTGGCCGAAGCGTCTCTCCATGCCAACGCCACCGGCTCGGCCCCGCTGAAAGATCTGATTGACAGCCCCAACTTCTTCCCGTTCCGGATCAAACCGATTCCCGCCGAGAGCCTTGTGGCTGCGTCTTCCAGACTCGACATTCTCCGTCACGAGTTGGATGACGACCTGGTCATGCTGCGGAAGCTATCCACAAAAGGGGGCGCGCCATAACCGTGGTCCAGCATGGCTCTCAAGCCAAACCGCATTTTGTCGAACCGGGGCAACAACCTGCTTTCACTACCTTTCCGGAACACACTCTGCTGGAATCGGGTGAGGTCCCCATTGCCGAGATCGCTGAGCTCGCTCTTCGGGAAGGCCAATCTACCAATCCGATCTACCGGGTCCATCGTTGGTTCGCGCGCCGCCTTGGCTCTCAGCTCCGCGCCATTTTGACCGGTTTGTCCCTGAAGCCCGAAGAAGCCGACCGGTTCTGGGACCTGTATCTTGGGAACCTATCGCTCGACGGCGCGGTAGTGCTCGATCCGTTCGTGGGCGGCGGCACCAGTCTTGTCGAGGCCGGACGCTGCGGTGCCCGCGTGATTGGATACGATATCGATCCGGTTGCTACTTTCATCACGCGATTTGAACTCGAAGCCGCCGCGTACGATCCTTCAGCACCCGGAATCGCCGAGCTGTGCAAAACGGTGTCCGCACAGCTCGGCCCCTTTCACAAGACAAACGTACCCGGTGCCGGGGAGCGCGTGGTCCTCCATCATTTCTGGGTCGAGTGTCGAACTTGTAGCACCTGCGGGACCACCTTTGAGATCCATCCCCATTACCAGTTGGCATACAGCAAGGAGAAGTCTCTTCAGTGGGTGTTCTGCAAGAGCTGCCATGAGGTGCTGGAACTACCTATCGCCCGCAAGGAGCTTCGATGTGGATGTGGAACGCACACCCGCATCGCACAGGGGACGCTGGGTCAGGGAAAGGTCCGATGCCCAGGGTGCGGTTCCGTGTCGGGGCTCGGCGACCGTGGGGATACGCCAACGCGGCCTGAATGGCGTCTCTTTGCGCAGGAGTATCTTGAGGAGACGCCGACAGGTGTCACACGCCACTTTAAGGCGGCGAGTAAAGGCGACCGCATTCGCTACGGTCAGGCGCGCAGCCTTCTGGAAAACGTCGAAAGGGCCGGAGGTAGCTTCGCACCTGGCCGAGCCATCCCGACAAACGGGCGGTCGGACCGGCGGCCACTGATCCATGGGTTTGCCCGATACCGCGATCTCTTCAACGACCGCCAACTGCTCCATCTGACCCTGTTGGGCCAAGCCATCACTGGCGTCGAGGAGCCAAGGTTACGACAGATTCTGGCCATGGCGTTCAGCGAGCACCTTACAACGAACTGCATGTACACCGCCTATGCGTTCGGATATCGGCGGATCAGTCCGATGTTCTCGATCCACTCGTACCGGCACATCACCCGGCCGGTAGAAATCAATCCATGGCTTGACGGCATCGGAAGAGGGACCTTCCCTAATGTCCTTAGCAAGATCGCCAAGGCGGTCGTGTTCGCCGCATCACCCACCGATCTTGACCCGAAGGGTGGTCGAAAACCAGCGACGACCTATCGCCATACGGCCGCGAAGAACGTGTCAACACACCCGTGGAGAGTGCTAGACGGTTCATCCCATGCTTCGATATCAACCAAGACTTCGGAAAACCTCGAAGGGATCCCGGATGGCAGTATCAATCTTATCCTCACCGATCCGCCGTACTTTGACAATCTGAGCTACTCAGAGCTTTCCGACTTCTATTTGGCCTGGCACCAGTCCCTCGGCGTGGCCGAACCTCCTTACGACAACCCGGCTCTTGCAGCGCCGATTAAAGAGAACCTTGCTCTGACAGATCATGGCGATCATGCTATTGAAGTCTACCGGAACAGCTTGAAACGCATTTTCTGCGAGTGCCATCGAGTGCTCAGAGGGGATGGAATTCTGGTCTTCACCTATCACCACAAGTCGCCGGTGGCTTGGGGCGCGCTCGGGGACGCGCTTGCCCGTTCCGGGCTGAAGTGCACGACGGTCTTGCCCCTGCGTGGAGAAGGCCAGGGTGGACTGCATTCCTACGATGGCACCATCAAATGGGACGCCGTGTTTATCTGTCGCAAGGGCACCCCAGTACCGTCTGAGACTTCAGATGAAGCGGTCGTTCCACTCACTGCAATTGAGCAGGCCAAGCACCAGGCGTGCGCATACGCTGAAGATCTGGCTAAGACCCGACAGATCGGTTTCCGCGAACCGGACCGTCTGAACCTCGAACGCGCCCTGATCGTGGCATCAGCTATCATAGCTCCAGCCCAACCCAATCTCATGCCACTCTCGGACGCCTTGAAACCGAAACCTACTGGAGGATGCTGACACATGCCACAGGTTGGAAAAGAGGCCCTATCGCAGTTCATCAGAACCGATTGCCTTCGTCTTCTCAGGCTCAACCTGAGTCCTGATGTTCAGGCCTTCCAACCTGAAAGAACGGCAACTGGCATGCCACCCGTACAGCCTCCGCGTCCAGGCCTGGAATACTTGGCCCAAGCCGGCGAGGAGTGGCAGGCGGAGAAGATCGCAGACCTCTCAGATACATTCGGTGCGCCGGTCGTCATAGGTGATCGCTATTCGAATCAGACAGGCCGTGAGCGATTTCGGGAAATCGAACTCGTCGACTACCTACCCACGGCTCTGCAAGGTTGCTTCCTCGTTGAGGCGCAGTTTGAGGTGGGGTCTACTTTCGAGGGCGCGCTTGGCATCGCAAACTACAGGCAGGCGCATGGATTGAACTACTCCCGATTGCGGCCCGATCTCATCGAGGTGCTGCCTGCATCCTCTAATCTCAACAGGTATGTCACCCCGGCCGGTGCGGTGCCGTGGTTGGCGGATGATGATCCGCGGGTTAAACTCCGCGTCATCGACATCAAGCTCACTGCTGAACCATCCCCCTCGTACTTCGCCGAGGTTACCTACTACTCCATGGCCCTGGCGGGATGGCTCGTTGACCGTGGTTTGGACAATCGTTACGTGGTCGTTCCAGACGCCGCGATCTGGCCTGGTTCGCATGACGCCTCATGCCTGGTGCGGACCTGCCGGGAGATCGAAGATCAAGGCGGCACTCCCACCTATGATCAAATGTGGAATGCAACGCAGGACGATCTTGAGGCGGTTCCCTTCGAGGTCTTCGTCGGCAGGGTCAAGCACTTCTTCGTCACCGACCTGCCCCGGGCACTCGCCACACCCTGGCAAAACCTCCCTTGGCATGTAGACAACAGATGCAAGGGATGTGATTACCTTGGCTATCCGTGGATTGATCGCAATGGCCAGCCGACCGCGCATCCTCTTCACTGCATGCCAACAGCCGAGCAAAGCGGCCACATCAGCAGAGTCGCTTTCATCTCCCGTGGCGCTTCCGCTGCACTGAATGACCAAGGGATATCCGATGTGCCGGCGTTGGCGCAGCTTCAACCGAACTCCACGGTCTTCAACTCCCACTTCTCGCTCAGAGCGACACGCAATGTGGTTGCTGGAAGAGCTACGTCCCTTCAGACCCAGCAATCAGCAATTCCGCCTCAGAGCGGCACCTCCGGGGTCATGCCCAAGTACGCGGACCTGCATATCTATCTCACGGTAGATTTCGACCTCGGCAGCGCCATCACGTTTTCCTTGGGCGTGAAGGGTTTCTGGGTCGAGCCCGGGCCGTTCGGATATGTTGGCCAGAGAGCCACACAGGCCTACGGGCCGCATACGCACGTGATCGATCAGAAAGACCTGCCCGTTGAGCGCCGGGAACTCATGGCGTTCCTGAGCAACATCAACACGATCCTAATGGATGCCGGGACTCGCAACGCGGACACTACGGTCCAGTTCTACATCTGGGATTCGGTTCAGTACAAGCATCTCACTCGGATTATCGGCCGTCATCTGCAGTCTATTCTCGCGGACCAAACGATCCAACATCTCGCCTGGCTATTTCCACCGGAGGAACTGCTGCCCAATCCCACCATGGAAACACGGCGCTCACCGATCACCGTTGTTCGCGAGGTTGTGCGGACACTGCTGGCGGCCCCGATCCCGCATTACTACACCCTCTTCCATACCGCCCGTGTCTATCACCAGACTTCTTTGCCGCAGCAGGTTGCAGCGTTCTCAGTACACCCGTTGTTTGAAGACACGCTGAGCGACCAGATCCCGAGCGAGCGGGCCCACGAGATTTGGGCAAGGGTGACACGTCCAAGGTCATGGTCGGATCAACTCTTGACCCTTCGGGAGACCGTGACCAAGCAGCTCCACGCCTTGGAGACGATCACGAGACGCCTTGAGGAGGACCTTAGACCAAGCCTTCAGCAGATCGCTCCGACAATCCGAATTGAGCCGCCTCAGCGTCAATCGGGAATCAGCTTTGACGGTCAGTTATGGTATGGCTTCGCGCGGCTCAATGCCGCTCTTGGTGAACTGGAGGTTCACCAAATAAGGGCGATGCCGCCGGAGGAACGTGAGGCCAGGTATCGTAGCGCACGCCTGACGCGTCGACTTACCGGGGGAGCAGAGACCGCTGCTCTTGCCCAGTTGGGGATTGCCCAACGTCCAAGGCTGCGGGTCTACGAAATGAGACCGGAGTCGAGAGAAGTGAAGGCCCGCGAGGGGGATTTCAGCTTTGCCCTGGCCCCCGAGAACATGCCCGGCTTTCTCGACAGGCCGCTTCAACTGGTTACACAAGGGACCCCTTTGGAACCACCGAATGGGTCCGGATGGCGAACCTACATGGAGGCCGTAACGGGAATTCGCATCGTTGGCATCGACCGTGATGCGAGCTTGATCGCCGTCCTTCCCAACAACAGATATCCGGCGATGCTCGATGATCTGGAGCAGCACGGACTGGCCGATTTCAGCCAAGACGTTGTTCTCGATCCGGTGTGGGTCGACACCTTCACCAAGAAGCTGCGCGAGACTTTACATGCTATTGGCGATCCTCCTAACGCGCGGAACAACCCACTTGTGCGCCGGGCGGTAGGCCTGGCCACAAGGCGCAGGGGACGGCAGACCCCTGGAAGTCCTGCAGCAGATCTGTTGTGGTCCGGCAACACCCTCGCAAATTCTGTAGTTGCCAGGAACCTGCCCGGGGTTAGGCAATATCTCGAGCAGAATGGACTATCCCTCAATCAGTCCCAATGGGTAGCATGGGAAGCGTCTCTTGGCCACCGTCTCCAGACGATCTGGGGGCCTCCCGGAACAGGGAAAAGCCGAACGCTACGAGCGGTGGTGATTGGCGCTGTTGTCGATGCGGTGCAGCGCAATGTCTCTTTGCGCATTCTGGTCTGCGCTCCCACATACAACGCCTTGGACAATGTTCTCTTGGAATCGGTGTTTGCCATCGGCCAGATGGTCCAGCACCCCGACCTGCAATGCGTGCGCATCCGCTCTAGCTACCGGCCTGTCGATCCGAACATCCCAAACGCTCTCGATCTGGAACTGAACAAGGCGAATCCCTCCCTCGAGGTGCAACAGCTGCGCCAGCGCCTCCAGAACAGAGTGGGGATCACGGTGGTTGGTGCTACCACGGAGCAGACACATAACCTTCTCGTGACCGGCAACGATAGCGCCCGCCAGGAATTCTTCGACTTCATTATTCTCGATGAGGCCTCGCAGGTGGATGTCGGTCACGCAATCCTCCCGTTTGCCTCCCTGGCTGCGGACGGCGTGGTGGTTGTCGCCGGCGATCCGAAGCAGTTGCCCCCAATCCACCAAGCGAAAGCGCCGGTCGGGCTCGAGGCCATGGTTGGCTCTGTCTATGTCTTCTTTGAGCAGCTCCATCAGGTTCAGCCAGCCATTCTGGAGGAAAACTACCGCTCCAGTCGTGCGATCGTGGAACTTGCCCATGAAGCCGGATACGACAGATCTCTTACGAGTTACTCGCCAGACATGCGAATCGATATTATCACGCCATTCCCAACCGTTGCGGCGCCTGCTGGATGGCCGCAGTCCCTCTTCGGGACACCGGAGTGGACCTCGCTGCTTGATTCGGATTCTCCGGTCAGTTGCTTCGTTTACCCGGAGGGTAGAAGTAGCCAATGGAATCCGTTTGAGGCGGATTCCGTGGCGGCCCTTGGCTTCTTGCTATACGGTCGTCTTGGCAACCAGATCCTAAATGAAAGAGACCCCATCTCCGGTGGTGTGATAGCCGCTTCCCATACCCCGTACACGATGGATGATTTCTGGCGCCGTGGGATTGGGATCGTCACCCCACATCGGGCCCAACAGGCGCTCATTGTTGCGAGGCTGCAGCAAGTGTTCGGACCTTTGGGTGCCTCGAATCAACTGATCAGGGACGCCGTGGATACCGTCGAGCGGTTCCAAGGGCAGCAGCGTGATGTGATTATTGCCTCCTTTGCTCTAGGTGATCAGGATGCTATTCAAGACGAAGACGAATTCCTGATGAGCCTTAACCGGTTCAATGTGATGACATCACGCGCCAGGGCGAAGCTGATCACTCTGGTGACACAGGAGGTGGTGAACCATCTTTCGGGTGACCTGGACATCCTCCGCCAGAGCCGCCTGCTGAAGGTGTTTGTCGAATCCTTCTGCAATAATTCCCGACCGATGACCCTGGGTTATGTTTCGGCGAACGGCATCCTCCAGGTAGATGGGATGTTCAAGTGGAGACAGTAAAAGCGATGGGTTGGAGGCTAGTTGACATCGGTGCTGTTTCCCGCGCCCAAGGCTGCCTGCTCGGCCAACTCGCCGGTGACGGTCTGGGAAGGGCAAGCTCGTGACGTTCGAGAAGATGGCCCGGCTGCTGCGGCAACCGAAGCTGTGGCCCAGGTCGGTGTCTGAAGGGTAACCTGCCCTGTTCGGCAGCTGGCCGAACCAACGCAGAAACCGGCTCATCAACAAGAGGAGAGTCCGCTGTTCCTTCTTGTATGAGTCAGTGTTCCTCGTTTGCCCTACGTCCGGCGGCCGGACCCAGATGCGCCGACTATGGGAGTCGGTGAAGGACACCTTCAATGAACCCGAACACCTCGTCCGCGAAGTGCTGCAGGTCGCGGAGCGGGACCCAGTACTCGCGAGGGAGGAGCTGTGGCTTCCCCTTTGTCGTGTGGGAGTAGCGAAACCCCTGCGCGTCGGGATCGACAGTCGCAAAGATCAGAAGGTCGTCCTTCAGATGGGTGGGAATGGCACTGTGCAGTTGTTCGCGCAGTAGCTCGTCGAATGCGCCGATGAGCGGACGCAGATCATGACGCAGCCGGGGCGGGCGAAG
>JAJYKO010000102.1 GCA_021788565.1 Chloroflexota bacterium | reverse complement strand
ACGACTACGATGGAAACAACAACACGGTGGACGTGTACATCAGGAGGCTGAGGCAGAAGGTGGAGTCGGACCCCAACGATCCCAGGTACATCAGAACCGTCAGGGGAGCAGGCTACGTCTTCCAGGCCCTCGAGTATCGCCCCACCGGAACTTGATCCGGATCGTGGACTGCTTCTGAAGCGATGATTCGACGATTCCCCGGGGTAGTGCTCTGACCGGTTAAACTGTTAACATAGGCTGATGGATCGGGCGTTGCGGCTCCGCGCACTTCGTGTACGTGGGGCCACCTGTATTTCTTGCCGTTGACCGACCCGTGGCGAGATCCATGCTCGAACCTGATAACTCCGGGGAGAACCTAGAAGCTTCTTTACGCGAGAATCGTGACCTTCCCGCGTGGCATCACCATGCTTCCGTGAGGGTCCTGCGTCTCCTGGTGGTGGTCGCCGCCGGGATCTTTGGCGTCGAACTGATCATCATGCTGTTCCTTCGGCCACTGTTGTCTCCGTTGCCCTACCAGATGAGCGCGCTGGCCGATGCGAGCCTGCTGACGGTGGTCGTCTGTCCGGCCCTCTACTTCCTGGTGTATCGCCCCCTTGCAAGCGAAATCGCCCAGCGGCAGCGAGCCGAGGAGGACCGAGAGGGGTTGCTGGCAGGGCTTCGAAGAACCAACGAACAGCTGGTGGTGGCCAGTGCTCGAGAGCTCACGCTCAGCCAGGAGGCACGCCGCCGAGCGGCGGAGCTGGATGCAACCATAGCATCCATAGCCAATGGGGTGGTGATAATCGGGCCGACGGGCGAAATCGTCCAGATGAATGCTGCTGCCAGGGGCATTTTGCGCTACTCGCCGCTGGAGAGATCTCTGCCGTTGAGCGAGCGGATCGCGACCCTCCATGGACAGCTGGCCAGTGGTAGGCCCGTCAGGCCAGAGGATATGCCCGTTCCTCGCGCCCTCCGGCGAGAGACCGTGCGAGGGGCGATAATGGTCTTTCACCCAGGGGACCGCCCTATCTGGGTATCCATGAGCGCGGCACCGATCGTGACCCCTGAGGGCGAGCTGTTGGGCGCTGTGGCAACCATGACGGACATCACTGCCCTCCATGATCTGGAGGAGCAGCGGGACGATTACTTGCGGATGATCTCTCACGACCTTCGCGGCCCTCTCACGCCGATCATGGGACACGCGAGCTGGCTTCAGCGATGGTTGACGGACAACGGAATGGACCGAGAGGCCCGCAACGCGGAGATCATCGCCAAGAACGCGCACCACATGAATAGTATGATCGAGGAACTAGTAGACACCGCTCGCCTGGAGTCAGGCAAGCTCCCTATACACACAGAACTGGTGGATCTGTGTCCGGCGGTGACCGATATCGCGGAGCGCACATCCACGGCTGAGGAGCGGATTCGGCTGACAATCCATTGCGAGGGACTTATGCCGCGCGTCGCCGTGGACCTGGAGCGCATCGAGCGGGTCGTTGTCAACCTCATAGGCAACGCCCTGAAGTATTCCCCTCCAGGGACACCGGTAGCGGTGACGGTGAGCCCCAGTGATGGTGAGGTCATCGTATCGGTGGCCGACCAGGGAATGGGGATCGCAGCCGACGACGTCACCCACATTTTCGACCGGTACTATCGGGCAGGTGATGCTGCGAGGTCCGAGGGACTGGGATTGGGGCTGCACATCGTCCGGCTGATAGTGGAAGCCCACGGTGGGCGCATCTGGGTCGAGAGCGAGGTGGGCAAGGGAAGCACCTTCAGTTTCAGCCTCCCCGCGCCTTCCCATCGCGAGCCAACGATCTAAAGTAAAGCGGCGACCAAACCCGCGGGGTCTTTGGCCCCTGATCCTGAACTGACGCGCCGTGATCCCCGAGACTCCGCGGGTTTCATCCTGGCCTTGGTTTAGTCCCCTGCGCCAAACGTGGTGGCTATGCACGCGCGGTTTCGTCCGCACAGCTTGGCATGGTAGACAGCCTGGTTGGCCTGATGGAGGACGTCCTTCGCCACCGCACCGTGAACCGGGTAGGCGGCGATGCCAACGCTGATAGTGACTTCGATTGGTCGGGTGCTTGTAGCTATAGAGAAGCAGGTGCTCGCCACCTTCTCCCGTATCCGCTCCGCGACGGCGAGCGCCTCCTCTGCTTCGGTTTCAGGAAGTATGACAGCGAATTCCTCACCACCAAGCCTCGAGACGACGTCGCCCTGTCGCACATTGCGGTAGATGATCTCTGCCGTTCCGGTCAAAGCCAGATCTCCAGCGGAACGCCCAAAGCTGCTGTTGATATCTCTCAAGAGGTCCAGGTCGGCCAGCAGGACAGAGAGTGGGAGGCCGAAACGAGCAGCCCGTCGCAGTTCCTCTCGCAGGATCCGGTTGAAGTACCTGGCGCTGCAGAGCCCGGTTGTTGGATCCGTTCCGGGTTGTTCGAGGCTGCAGGCCGTGGATGATCTATTCATTCCGTCTCCTCTTTGCCATCAAACGTGCTCATTCTCGTGAGCCGCACAAGGGGAGGGCCCATCGCCACGAGAGCGATGGGCTGAAAGGGGAATCCTCAGGTACGCGCGTGCGCCCGCCCTGAAGAGCTGGAGGCCGTCGACCAGGTTCCGAAAGTCGCGGTGTGTATCCCTTCATCCAGCTGCTATCTCCCACTCCGCCACATCGCAGCTTCGAGAACGGTCTGACACTGTATAATATCGGCAGCTCTTAAGATTTCTTTAGAGGTTCGTCGCAGGTTCTGTTGTCACATCGGGCAGTAGTCCTACGGCCTCCGGCGTCTCCTTGACTTTGCCCCATCCGGTTGATATGCTCCCGGCAGGTTCGGGGCGCCCGCGCAGACTCTTCCGCCTCACTCGGAATTGGGCAAGCAGCACTCGACGGAGGAGGAACCCACTACGACCGATCGACAGGAAACGCAGATCCCCGCGCCGCCACAGCCCCGGGAGGCAGTGGCGGTTATCGATTTTGGCTCCCAGTACAGCCAGCTCATCGCGAGGCGTGTGCGCGAGTGCAACGTCTACTGCGAGCTGATCCCCTACAACGCGAGCCCGGAACGGATCGCCGCCCTCAACCCCAGGGGGTTCATCCTCTCCGGAGGTCCCGCCAGCGTTTACCAGGAAGGCGCACCTCAGCTGTCCGAGCACATCCTGAAGAGCGGACTGCCCATCCTGGGCATCTGCTACGGGATGCAGCTGCTGGCCCACCAGCTGGGTGGGGAAGTGGCCCCAGGCTCCAGGCGAGAGTACGGCCACGCGGTTCTGACACTGAACGAACCTGTGGCGCCCATTTTCGAAGGACTGCCCGCGTCCCTCCAGGTGTGGATGAGCCATGGTGACGTCATAACACGGATGCCGGAAGGTTTCAGACCGCTCGCCCACACGGAGAATTCGCCCCTCGCGGCGATGGGTAATGGCTCCGGCATGGTCGGCATCCAGTTCCACCCGGAGGTGGTCCACACTCCCCTGGGCAAGGAGATCATAAAGAACTTCCTCTACAGAGAGTGCGGCTGTACCGGCAACTGGACGGCAGGGTCCTACATCACAGAGACCACCGCGAGGATACGGGAGCAGGTTGGCGACGGCCGCGTCATATGCGCCCTCTCCGGTGGCGTCGACTCCGCGGTGGCAGCCACCCTCGTCCACCGGGCCATCGGCGACCACCTCACCTGCGTCTTCGTAAACAACGGCGTCCTCCGTCTCAACGAGGCCGAAAAGGCACTGGACACCTTCCGCCGAAACCTCCATATGAACGTCGTGTACGTGGACGCGACCGATCGCTTCCTCAGCAAGCTTGCTGGCGTGGTTGACCCGGAATTGAAGCGACGGATTATCGGTGGAGAGTTCATCCGGGTCTTCGAGGAGGAAGCGCTGAAGCTGGGCCAGGTCGATTTCCTGGCACAGGGCACCCTGTACCCGGACGTGATTGAGAGCACATCCTACGACACTACGGCGGCAGCGCGTATCAAGACGCACCACAACGTCGGCGGCCTTCCGGAGAAGATGCAGTTCGCCCTGGTGGAGCCGCTGCGCTACCTGTTCAAAGACGAGGTTCGGCGCGTCGGCACCGAGCTTGAGCTTCCGGAAGAGATGGTGTGGCGACAACCGTTCCCGGGCCCCGGGCTGGCTGTGCGGATCATCGGCGAGGTGACGCCGGAGCGATTGGAAACGCTGCGCCGTGCCGACGCCGTGGTCACCGACGAGATAAGAAAGGCAGGCCTCTACCGCGAGGTGTGGCAGAGTTTCGCGGTGCTGACGCCGCTACAGACCGTGGGGGTAATGGGTGACGGACGCACTTACGCGAATGTGGTAGCGGTGCGCATAGTCAACAGCGACGACGGGATGACGGCGGACTGGGCGCGGGTACCCTACGACGTTCTCGCCAGGATGTCCAACCGGATCGTCAACGAGGTGCCCGGGGTGAACCGGGTGGTGTACGACATCAGCTCCAAGCCCCCGTCCACTATCGAATGGGAGTAGGCCGATGAAGGTACTGGTCATTGGCAGCGGGTCGCGGGAGCACGCGCTGGTGTGGAAGTTGCTGCTCAGCCCACAGGTAGATCAGGTGTATTGCGCCCCGGGCAACGCGGGCACCGGTGCCATCGCGTACAACGTGCCCATCGCGGCGGAGAACGTGGCGTCGCTAACTAACTGGGCTGCCAGCAACAGGATCGACCTCACCATTGTCGGCCCCGAGCGTCCACTCATCGGTGGGATAGTCGATGCCTTCCGGCAGGCCAACCTGCGAGTCTTCGGCCCAACGGCAGCAGCCGCGGCGATAGAGGGCAGCAAGGCGTGGACTAAGGAGCTTCTCTCCAAGTACAACATCCCAACGGCCGGGGCCGAAGTGCTCAAAGACTTCGCCGAGGCAGAGGCAGCGCTGGAACGCTGCTCCTACCCGATCGTGGTAAAGGCAGACGGCGACGCCGCCGGCAAGGGTGTGGTGATCGCCAGGGATCGAGAGGAAGCGCTGGGAGCCGTCAAGGGTTTTATGGTAGATAAGACCCTCGGGCATGCCGGCGAGCGGGTGCTTCTAGAGGAATTCCTGGAGGGGGTGGAACTCTCGGCCCTGACGTTCACGGATGGCAAGACGATAGTGCCGATGGTGCCGTCTTGCGACTACAAGCGAGTGGGCGACAACGACCAGGGGCCGAACACCGGTGGGATGGGAGCCTACGCCCCACCCAGCTTTGCCACTACTGAGCTGATGGAGACGATCCAGAAGACCATCCTGGAGCCGACCATCGCGGCGTTGGCCTCGGAAGGACGCCCCTACAGCGGGGTGTTATACGCGGGACTGATGATCACGGCGAACGGCCCGAAAGTGCTGGAATACAACTGCCGCTTCGGCGATCCTGAGACCCAGGCTGTGCTGCCGCTCCTGAAGACGGACCTGGTGGACGTGGTAAACGCGGTACTGGACGGCCGCCTGGACCAGCAGGCCATCGAGTGGGAAGACAAGGCCTGCTGTGGCGTCGTGCTGGCCTCCGGAGGCTACCCGGGCGACTATCGCACCGGTCTTCCCGTCGTTGGGTTGGACGATCTGGAGGACGGGGTTTTGGTGTTTCAGGGTGGCACGAAGATCGGCCCAGTGCCGTCGCAGGACCCGTTCGCGAAGCTGAAGAAGGAACTGATGATAGGCTCGGATGGTCCGACAACGGTGCTGACATCGGGGGGGCGCGTACTTTCCGTCGTCGCATGTGGCGCCACGATGGCCGAGGCACGGGAAAAGGTGTATCGCAACGTAGATCTCATCCGATTCGACGGCCGCCACTACCGAAGCGATATAGCGCTGCGGGAAATTTCGTCGAAGGAGCCTGGGTCGAGGACAACCCAGGCGGGGCGCCAATCGACCGCCGGCGTTGAGGACAACGCCGGCTCCTGAATGCTGGACGGAGGTGACGAGGTGCCACAACCACATGTAGCCATCGTGATGGGTAGCGAAAGCGACAAACCAACCATGCAACTGGCCGCCGACGTGCTGGACTCCCTCGGCATTTCCTCCGAGGTGGTTGTCATGTCGGCCCATCGTACTCCCGACAAGGTGCGGGAGTACGCCCGTTCGGCCAGGGACCGTGGCATTCGGCTGGTCATCGCGGGAGCCGGGATGGCCGCCCACCTGCCCGGAGTGATCGCCGCGTGGAGCACACTGCCGGTGATAGGCGTACCCCTTCCGGCCGGCGAGCTTCGCGGGCAGGACGCCCTCTACTCCATGGTCCAGATGCCCTCCGGGGTACCCGTGGCGACCTTTGGTATAGGTAACAGCGGCGCCCGAAATGCGGCCTACTTCGCAGCCTCGGTGCTCGCCCTCTCCGACGACGCCGTCCGCACGAAGTACGAGGAGTTCCGTCGCCGCCAGGGCGGAGATGCGTAGTTTGGGGGCAGGTGACATAGGAGGTAGCTCTTGATACCTAAGTACTCTCTTCCAGAGATGAGTAAGGTCTGGTCGGAAGAGAACAAGATGGATAAGTGGCTCGCGGTGGAGATCGCCGTATGCGAGGGGTGGGCTGAGTTGGGCGTCGTACCCAGGGATGCCCTCGAGTCGATACGCAAGGCCCGCTACGACCTGAAGCGAATCGACGAGATCATGGCCGTCAGCCACCACGACGTCATATCCTTCCTTAGATCGGTAGCCGAGAGCCTTGGCCCCGAGTCCCGGTTCGTCCATCTGGGGCTCACCTCGTCCGACGTCATCGATACGGCGCTTTCCCTGCAGCTGCTCGATGCCGTGGCGCTCATCCGACGCGACCTGGAATCACTCGACGCCGTCCTGGCACGACAGGCGGTGAGGTACAAAGACACCGTGATGATCGGCCGGACCCATGGCATCCATGCCGAGCCGACCACCTTTGGCTTCAAGATGGCGGGGTGGGTCGCCGAGGTCAGACGAAACCTGAAGCGGCTCGACCAGGCGAGGGAGGACGTGGCGGTCGGTAAGATCTCCGGGGCAGTCGGAACCCACGCGAACGTCCCTCCGGAGGTGGAAGAGTACGTCTGCAAGAAGCTTGGCATCACTCCTGTGGAGGTCTCTACTCAGATCGTCCAGAGGGATCGCCACGCCCGCCTGATGACTACCCTGGCGGTAATCGCCTCCTCTCTGGAGAAGATGGCCTTTGAGATCCGCGCACTTCAGCGCACGGAAATCGCCGAAGCGGCTGAGCCGTTCTCCGAGGGGCAGCAGGGCTCTTCTGCTATGCCCCACAAACGCAACCCTGAGCTGGCGGAGCGGGTGACGGGCCTCGCGAGACTCGTACGCGGCTACTCTATTCCGGCGATGGAGGACGTGGCACTCTGGCACGAGCGCGATATCAGCCACTCCTCTGTGGAACGGGTCATCTTCCAGGACGCCTTCCTCGCCCTGGATTACATCCTGCAGCTCTTCGCTGGCGTCATGGACGGGTTGGACGTATACCCGGACAGAATGAAGGAAAATCTGGAATCGACCCACGGTTTGGTTTACTCGGGACGGGTGCTGACTGCGCTGATCGAGAAGGGCATGAAGCGACAGGACGCCTACGAGGTAGCCCAGCGCAACGCCAAGCGTGTGTGGGCCGACAGGGTGGAGTTCTACGAGTTACTCGTCGCCGACCCCGACGTTCGCAAGTTTCTTAACGAGGACGAGCTATCAGACCTGTTCGATTACAGCTGGCACCTACGCCACATAGACGTAGGCTTTAAGAGGTTAGGGCTGATATGAAAGTGCATCCTTACCTGGCGGGTACCGCGCCGGCGCCGGCGCCTGTTGTTCAGACGAGCCTCCATGACGTCCCGCTCTTCGCCCGCGGGAAGGTAAGAGACATCTACGATCTGGGAGACAAGCTGCTCCTGGTGACATCTGACAGGATCTCGGCCTTTGACGTGGTTATGAACGAACCGATCCCCGGCAAGGGGATCGTGCTGACGACCATATCGGCCTTCTGGTTCGAGGCGACGGCCGGGTTGCTGCCCAACCACTACCTCTCCATCGATCCTGCCGACTTCCCATCTGAGCTACGTCCCTACTCGGATATGCTGGAGGGGCGGGCCATGTTGGTGAAGCGCGCCCAGCGTGTGGACATTGAGTGCGTGGTACGTGGCTACCTGGCGGGGTCCGCGTGGTCAGAGTACAGCAATGACGGCCGCGTGGCGGGAGTGACCCTGCCCAAGGGGCTGCGGGAGTCGGACAAGCTGGAGACCCCTATCTTCACGCCGGCCACAAAATCGGACTCCGGTCACGACATCAACATCTCCATCGAGGAGATGAAGCGACTGGCGGGCGCAGAGCTTACCGACACTCTGGTGCGGAAGAGCATCGACCTGTACAACTTCGCCGAGAAGCGGGCGCGCTCGCGGGGCATCATCCTCGCGGATACGAAGTTCGAATTCGGCCTGAGGGACGGCCAGGTGATCCTGATCGATGAGCTGTTCACGCCGGATTCGTCCCGCTTCTGGCCTGCGTCAGAGTACGCTCCGGGTGGTCCGCAGCCGAGTTTCGACAAGCAGTACCTTCGGGACTACCTGGTGAGTGCCGGCTGGAATAAGGAGCCTCCGCCGCCAACTCTACCGTCAGAGGTGATCTCCAAAACGGCCGAGAAATACCGAGAGGCCTTTGTACGGATCGCCGGAGGGGAGGACGCCGATGTGGCTGGCTAGAGTCCACGTTACCCTGAAGCCCGTGGTACTGGACCCTCAGGGCCAGGCAATCCAGGGCGGCCTGCACCAACTCGGCTTCGAGGGGGTGAAAAGCGTCCGCGCCGGCAAGTACATCGAGATCAAGTTAGAGGCGACGGACCGCACCGAGGCAGAGCAACTCGTGAACGACATGTGCGCCAAGCTGCTCGCCAACCCCGTGATCGAGGAGTACCGCCTGGAAGTCGCGGAAGCGTAGCCGGGCCGTCCAAATGGCACGTTTTTATCTGTAGGGGCGGTTCGCGAACCGCCCCTACGTTGTTAGGATGGCACGTAAGCGTCTCGCCCCGCCCCCTACTTCTCGGCCCGCAGCCCCGAGAGCTGTCTCGTCGCCAGGATCATCACGATCGCGGAAGCGACGACGACCAGCATCGGGGCCGATGGCAGCCCGGCATCTACCAGCGCGCCGAAGAGCGCGGGGGAGAGCACCAGCCCCGTCAGCCCGCCGATACCTGTGGCGGTGGCGAGCGCCTGTTGCCTCTGGGCCAGGGGAAACGCCGAGGTCATCACCACCTGGGTCAGCACGATGTTGCCGGAAGCGCCGATCGCCATTACCGCCGTACCAAGCACGAAGAGCGGACCGTCCCCACCCAGTGCCATGGCGGCGGCCCCGACAACGGCGAAGAGCTGGAGAAAGAAAACGATCCTGAAGTGGCCCAGCCGGTCGGCGAACAACCCCGCTATCGCCACGCCCACCAGCCCCGCCAGCCTCGTGTAACCGGTGACCGATGCCGCATACCCCTGATCCAGTCCCCACCCCCTCACCATGATCAGCGGCAAGACGGAGATGACGCCCGACACCAGGGTGGCGCCGACGGCGTAGATCACGGTCGCGAGCACCAGAGGTCGATTAAAGGGCACGCGCTGACCGGACGCCCTCCTGGCGAGGCTACCAGTTTCGTCCTTGATCAGAGCGAAGACCACCAGGGCTGCGACCCCGATGAGGCACCACGCCAGTATGGAGCCATGCCAGTCTGTCAAGGTAAGAGCCACGGCCACCACGGCGGACCCAATGAAGGAGGCGAAAGTTGCGGCCACCTCATGGAACGCCACGTAGCGAGCCCTCCGACTGGTTCCGCCAAGCTCGATGATGAGCGACAAGCCGAGTGGCAGGTACACGCCTATGCCGAGCCCCGTTAGGACGGACGCCAACAACAACACGCCAACGTTGGGAGCCGTGGCCAGCATGACGGCCGATGGAATGGACAGCACGATGCCGCCCATCACCCTGGCCTTTCTGCTGCCCGGCAGCCACCCGGCGAACCAGCTGGCGACGCCGTACCCGAGCAGCATCGACGCGATGACCATGCCCGCTGCCGAGCTGGAGAGGTTTAGGTCGGCAGCCACGGTGGGCATCACCGTATAGACCAGGGAGCGGAGAGAGATGACCCAGAAGAAGACTACCGAACAGGCAAACACACCGTAGGGAGGGAGAAACCCTCGGTCGACGAGGCCGCCTGGTCGTGCAGTGCCAGCAGGAGTCGCAGCACCTGGAAGCGGCATACGGCCCTACAGAACTCCCTTAGTACTGGGGACCGTCCCGGGGCGGCGTGGGTCGACGCTCGTCGCTGTGGAGAGCGCCCTCGCGAGCGCTTTGAAGAGCGCTTCGATCTTGTGATGATCGTTGTCTCCGCGAAGTGTGTCGGCGTGAAGGGTGAGCCGTCCCTCCCGCGCGAACGACTCGAGGAAATGCTTGACCATGTCACCCCGGAAGCCACCCGCTCCAACAGGTGAAACGTCGGCGGCCACGACGGCGTAGCCTCTGCCCCCCAGGTCCACTGAAACCCTGGCCAGGGACTCGTCCAGAGGCACTATGGCATCGCCCATTCGGGTCAGGCCAGCCCGATCGCCAAGAGCCTTATCCAGCGCTCTTCCTAGGGCGATGGCGACATCCTCGATGGTGTGGTGCTCGTCGACTTGAAGGTCGCCCCTAGCGCTGACGTCCAGGTCGAAGACGCCGTGCTTCGCAAGCTGTGCGATCATGTGGTCCAGAAAGCCGATGCCCGTATCCGCCCGGCACTCCCCGGAGCCATCGACAACCCAGGTCACCGAGACGTCGGTCTCCGCCGTCTTCCTGGAGTAGCTACCCTCGCGTTTCACTCTTTCCATCCATACGCTCCTAGCGCGGGCCGGCAGAGCCGCCGGCCCCTACAAGTTCGACAGCGTAGGGGCGGACCGGCAGAGCCGCCGCCCCCTACAAGTTCGACAGCGTAGGGGCGGACCGGCAGAGTCGCCGGCCCCTACAAGTTCGACAGCGTAGGGGCTGGCCGGCAGAGCTGCCGGCCCCTACAAGCTCGACAGTGTAGGGGCGGATCGCCGTGTCCGCCCGCCCGGCCGAAGAACCATAGCGCTCCGCCCTACGCTCTCGCGGTCGCCCCCCAGTCGCGCAGGGCCGAGATTACCGCCTCGGTGTGCTCA
>JAJYKO010000101.1:6163-11074 GCA_021788565.1 Chloroflexota bacterium | reverse complement strand
CGTGTCCGACAGGAGGATCACGGGGACCTGGTACTGTTCCGCCAGGTTGAAGGCATTGATCGCCTGCGTAAAGCAGTCGCCGACGGAGGTGGGAGCCAGGACTATCCGCCCGATGTCGCCGTGGCCGCCGGAGACCGCCAGATTGAGGTCCCCCTGCTCGTGCTTGGTGGGCATACCCGTGGATGGACCCGCCCTCTGCACGTCCACGATCACGGATGGCAACTCGGCCATAACCCCCAGGCCCAGCATCTCGACCATGAGGCTCAGTCCCGGACCTGAGGTCGCGGACATGGCCCTGACGCCGCCGAAGGAGGCGCCAAGGATCATCCCCGCGGCCGAGATCTCGTCCTCGGCCTGCACGACGCTTCCTACAACCTTGGGCAACTCCGCGGCCAGGAACTCCATGATGTCCGTGGCCGGAGTGATCGGGTAACCGAAGTAGTTGCGGCATCCCGCCGCGATCGCTCCCATGGCGAGGGCCTGGTTGCCCGAGACGACAATGATGTCCTTCCTGGCTGGACCCGGCTTTATGGTGAAGTCGCTGGTATCGCCGATATGCTCCTGCACGTAGCGAATTCCGGCGTCGAGGGCCTCAAGGTTCTTGGCAACCACGTCCTCGCCCTTGCGGGCGAACTTCTCTCGCAGCAGCCTGGTTAGCTGGTCCCTGGAGAGGCCGAAGAGGGCGGCCACAACCCCGACCGCTACAACGTTCTTTCCTAGCTCGAACCTGAGCTGGGTCCGCGCGATCTCGGCTAGCGGTATCGCATACTGTCTCCGGTTGGCACTGTCGGGAGGAGAGAAATCAGCGGAATCATAGATCAGGAGGCCGCCCTCTTTGAGATCGCCGACGTTCTTGTCGTACGCCTCGCGATTGAACGCCAGCAGGATGTCTAGTTCATCGCCCTGACTGTAGAGCTGTTGCTCGCCCAGCCGAAGTTGGATGAGGGCGTGGCCCCCTTTGATCTCGGCCGGGTAGGTCTTAAAGGTCAGCAACTCGTACCCGGCGCGGGCGGCCGCCTGCGCTACCAGGTCGCCAGTACTAATGACGCCTTCGCCTGACTCGCCAGCGATCCTGACTACCAAGTCTCTGCTCGCCATAGTGGCATCTCTCCCGTTGTGGCTGGAGTAGAGCTCCCACCAAGTGGAGCCCGAAGACAGATCTGTGCTCTCCTTGCCGATTAAGTGAAGAACTTAGGTGCGATTACCAGGGAACAGTGCGGGGATATTCCCAACTCCTCTAGCCCATCAACGTACCATCCGGCACGTTCGCGCCCCTGCCAGCCAAGCTGGCCATTTGCTACGTATTATACTACGAATAGCATACAAAGGAGCGAGGGGCGTCTCGCCGCCTGAGGCTTGGTTAAGATGTGAAGGTTAACCCAGCCGCTTACGGTCGAGACCCCGGACAAGAATCGTCCCCCGCTCAGTCCCCCTCGTCACTATCGTCCGAGAAGGGCTCCTCCACTTCCCCGAGGTTGAAGGCCATCACCTCGTCCAGTTCCTCCCCCGCCTCCGGCCCTGCTGCCAGTTGGACGAAGCCATCCTGTTGGAAGGTGAGGTGACACTCGGTCTCCCCATCGGTGAGAACAACTCCCAGGTAGCGCCCGCCCTCGTCCTCTTCGATGTAGATGTAGTCAACCTCTTTGCCCTCAAGATTCTCCATCAGATCCCTGACGATGTCAGCCCCAATTCGGCTCTCCATGCGTACTCCTAAATGGTATACCTGCTCGGTCCACATTATTCCGCTACATTGTAGCTCTTGACAACTTCAATGGCACGTTGTCTGCCACGGCCGTCGGCAGAGAGCAATCAGCCATCAGCCGTTAGCAGCGAGCAGAATCTCGGTGGAACGGCGGGAGAGTGCCTGATGTCGCCGTTGACAGGGCAGTCCACGCCACATAGCATCTTGCAGATACCCGAAACCCGAAACCCGAAACCCGATACATGATAGCTGAGTAGTGATGGAGGGAAACATGGATCCAATCACAATCCAGATGGCACCCGCGGCGCGTAGGGTCGCAGAGCAGGTGCTGGCCATCAAGCCCGCGGAGCAGGTCCTCATCGTCACGGACAGCGAGCGCCCGCCTACCATAACTCAGGCGCTACTCTCCGCGGTGGCGGCCGTCGCGGGAGAGACTATCCTGCTCACCATGAAGGCACGCGCTATGGGCGGAGTGGAGCCCCCGCCCGTCGTCGCCGCGGCAATGCTGGCTGCCGATGCCGTCTTGCTGCAGACCAGCTACGCGACATTCCACACGAACGCCGCCCGAGCCGCTATGGCGAAGGGGGTGCGGATTTGCGACATGTGGGGCTTCGACGAGGAGATGATGCTCAGAGGCGGCATCAACGCCGACTACGACGAGGTCAGGCGCATCAGCGAGCGACTCGCCGGACTCATGCAAAGTGCGAAGCGGGCACATCTGACCACGCCGGAAGGCACAGACCTCACGGTGTCCCTCGAGGGCCGGAAGGTTCTGACCCTAGTGGGAATGGCCCGGGTGTCGGGCGAGAACTGCGCCCTGCCCGACGGGGAAGCGGTGGTATCGCCGGCCGAAGGCTCCGCGGAAGGGATCCTGGTCAATCCATTTACCATCGAGAAACGGGAGATCGGCTTCCCAAAAGAGCCGGTGCGCGTCGAAGTAAAGCAAGGTCGTATCAGTTCCATAACCGGCGGGTACGAGGCTTCGTTCCTGGCGGAGGTGGTGGAGAAGGCTGGACCCACCGCCCGCAACATCGCCGAGTTCGCGCTCGGTACCAACCCTGAGTGTCACCTTGGGACGAAGCTACGGGAGGCCAAGAAGGCGTGGGGCTCGGCCCACATCGGCATCGGGGACAGCAAGAGCATCGGCGGGAACGTGGATAGCCCACTGCACATCGACCTGATTTTCCGCAACCCCACCGTCACCGTGGACGACACCGTCCTGGTGAAGGACGGGAAGGTGGTGGCGTAGTCAGGGGTTGGGGGTCAGGGATCAGGGGTCAGGAAAACGAGGTGGAGAAGCACGAAGCTGCGGCTGAGCCGCCCTTTGGAGTGCGGCACGTCAGCGCCGCTTTGACGGCTGCTATCCTGGGCCGAGGGCGCGTAAGCGCCGTTTGGAAGAGCGGCGGCCCAGCGAGGAGCCTCGGCGGTTAGAGTGCGGCTTGCTCCCCGCCGGGCTGCGCTTACGCGCCTTGCGTAGTAATTAGCTAAAGCGGTGCTGCCGCACGCGCACTCCAAAGCCGCCTGCTCCCTGTCCCCCGGTCCCTGATCCCGGGGCTTACCAGCCGAGGGCCGCGCCGTCCTTACGAGGGTCGGAGCCGGCGAGCAGGGCATCGCTTGCCGGGTCTCGCATGATCGCCTGGTATCCACCGAACGTCCCCGTCTCGTGCACCAGCCGGTGCCCCATCTCCTCCAGTCCACGCCGAACCGGCTCCCCGATGCTCGACTCGAGGGCCAGGGTGTTGGCCAGCTGGGAATGGTGGAACCTCGCGGCGTCTCCCGCGGCCTGGACGTTCATGCCCAGATCTATCATGTTCACCAGGACCTGAACGTGAGCCTGCGCCTGCTGGTCGGCGCCCATCACTCCGAATGCTAGCCATGGCCGACCGTCCCGCGTGGCGAAGGCCGGGATTATCGTGTGGTACGGGCGCTTGCCGGGCTCTATCCGGTTGGGATGACGCTGATCCAGGGAGAAGAGAGCCCCGCGGTTGTGGAGCGCGACTCCGGTGTCCCCGGCGGTGACGCCCGAACCGAAGCCGTTGAAGAGGCTATTGATGAAGGAGACCATGTTCCCCCACCGGTCCGCCGTGACCAGGTAGACGGTGTCACCCTCTTCCATCTTAGCGAGTGTTGGATCCACGACCGCGATCTCGGACAGGGTGTCGACGCCGGCCCTGCCGTGGTCTATTCGGGCGCGTTGCCGTGCCGCGTAGTCCTTGGACAGCATCTGCTCGACGGGCACCTGATAGAAGGAGGGATCGGCCAGGTGGGCGGTCAGGTCCGCGTAGGCCAGATTCTTCGACTCGACCATGAGATGCCAGAAGAGGGCGGAGCCACGCCCGAGTTCGGCCAGATCGTAGCCTTCCAGAATGTTCAGCATCTCCAGCGCGGCAATCCCCTGCCCGTTCGGAGGAAGCTCGTAGACCTCGTAGCCCCGATACCCGGTGTGGATCGGGTCCACCCATGTCGAGGTGTGACTTGCGAGATCATCCGCGGTGAGCAGGCCGCCCATGGCACGTGACTTCTCGACGATGGCTCTCGCGATTTCTCCCAGGTAGAAGGCGTCTCGCCCTTCCTCCGCGAGCACGCGAAGCGTGCGCCCAAGCCGAGGGTTCCTGAAGATGGCACCTGGTGATGGCGCCTTACCGTCGACCAGCCATGTGCGAGCGGAATCCGAGTCGACTGCCAGCTTGGACTCCGCCTCCGCCCACTGCCACGCGACGACCTCCGATACTGGGAACCCCTCCTCGGCGTATTCGATGGCGGGTTGTAGCACCTGAGACAGGGTCATGGTTCCGGCGCGCCGAAGCAGTTGATCCCAGCCGTCTACCGTGCCCGGAACCGTTACGGGTAAGATCCCGGTGACCGGCATCTTCGTGACGCCGCCCGACGTGAGCCTCTCCAGGGTAGCCGCGGCTGGGGCCCTCCCGCTGCCGTTGATCCCGATAAGCTCGCCGCCGTTGGAAAGGTAGGCGATGGCGAACATATCCCCGCCGATACCGGTGCTCATAGGCTCAACCACGTTCAGGGCGGCCGCCGTCGCGACGGCAGCATCGATCGCATTCCCCCCCTGGAGCAAGATGCGAAGCCCAGCCTGCGCAGCCAGCGGCTGGCTGGTCGCCACGGTGCCGTTGCGGGCCATGACCGCCGAGCGCGTCTGCGAGAGCCACCCGGTTGGGCGATCACCCGTGCGCAGATATGGTCGTGAAGTA
>JAJYKO010000101.1:0-6063 GCA_021788565.1 Chloroflexota bacterium | reverse complement strand
GTTTAGGCGTTGCTACCCTTGACCTCGGTGTTGGAGAGCATCTCGATCACCTTCACCACCCCAGAGTGGTCCAGGTCCCCCCACCCGTTGGCCATCATCGCTCCGAACAGTTCGTGCGCCAGGGCCGAGGCAGGTAGCGAGCACTGGTAGGCCCTGCCCGCCTCCCGGATGATGTTCAGGTCCTTATAGTGGAGGCGGCTCCTAAATCCAGGGGCAAAGTCTCGTTTCGTCACCCTCATCCCCCGGTTCTCCAGCACCCCGCAGCGCGCTAGACCACCACTGAGCACCTTCACCACGATCTCGGGGTCCACCCCTGCCTTGGCACCCAGCACCAGCGCCTCCCCCATCCCCACCAGCGTCACCGCCACCAGGATCTGGTTGCACGCCTTCACCACCTGGCCCGAGCCGCTGGCCCCGCACAGGGTCGGCTTGCCCATCGCCTCGAAGATCGGCTTCACCTTCTCGAAGGTGGCCTCATCCCCACCCACCATGATGGAGAGGGTGGCGTTCCTCGCCCCCACGTCCCCCCCGCTAACGGGGGCATCCAGCATGACGCAGCCCTTGGAGGAGGCCTCCTTGGCCACCTTGATGGCCATGGTTGGGGAGATGGTGCTCATGTCCAGGAGGATGGTCCCCGCCTTCACCCCCTCCAGCACCCCCTTAGAGCCGAGGTAGGCCGCCTCCACATCCGGGGAGTCCGGGAGCATGGTGATCACCACATCCGAGTTGGCCGCTACCTCGGCCGAGGAGGAGCCCTCCTTCGCCCCGATCCCCACGATCTCCTTCACGGCGTCCTTGTTGAGATCGTAGACGACCAGGGGGTATCCCGACTTGGACAGATTGTGGGTCATCGGCCGGCCCATGATCCCCAGGCCGATGAAGCCGATGGTTGGCTTGGATCCTTCGGTCATGTCGTATCCTCCCAAATGCTATACGCGTGCTGCGCTCTCCAGGTGAGTCATTATCATAGTAGATAGCGAGGGTTTCCTTCCAATGCAGTCTCGGAAGTCGCAAGAAAGATACCCGCGGTTCCGTGCGATTCCTCGGCCGTTCACGGCCGAGACCGCTCTACGCTAGGCGATGAGGAGCTCGGACTGCTCTCAAGCCCTGGACCCCCACTTGCAGGGAGAAATTGCTGGAAGAAAAGTGCTAGTATCTTGGTAGAACAACTTCGTCTCTGAACTCTGTGCTTGTAGCAGGAGCCGGCGCGGGCTTCCTGCTTGCCATCGACGAAAACGGGAGGGAGTATGAACGGCGAGCGGTTCGATCTGCTCATCCTCGGGGGAGGCCCCGGTGGGTATCCGGCGGCTATTCGCGCTTCGCAACTGGGTCTCAAGGTTGCGCTTGTCGAGAAGTATAAAGTTGGCGGCACCTGCCTCCACGTAGGTTGCATACCCACAAAAGTGATTCTGGAATCGGCCGAGATCCTCACAAACGCCAGAGACGCCAGAGAGTACGGCGTCTCCGTCGGAGATGTTGCACTCGACTTCGGCGTGGTTGCTCAGCG
The DNA here is from genome assembly GCA_021788565.1 of Chloroflexota bacterium. Next base: position 4,556 of record JAJYKO010000101.1, on the reverse strand, counting down.
CCGCGAGCGGGTGGTCGGGCAACTGCACAGGGGCACTCAGGGTCTCCTGAAGAGCAACGGCGTCACAACTTACATCGGCCAGGGCAAGCTTACGTCACCCACATCCGTTCAGGTGCAGCTGGCCGATGGGGGCGGGACAGTGGACTTAAGCGCCACGGACCTGATCATCGCCACCGGTTCGGTGCCCAAGAGCCTCCCTGGTGTCAACATCGACGGCGACCGAATCATCAGCAGCGATCATGCCGTGGCACTGTCCGAGGTGCCGAAGTCGGTGATCATCATCGGAGCGGGCGCAATCGGCGTCGAGTTCGCCTCAGCCTGGAAGGACATGGGCACGGATGTGACGGTGGTGGAGGTGCTTCCGAGGCTCGTGCCGCTGGAGGATCGGGAGATAGGCGAGGAATTGGGCAAGCAGTTCGGCCGGCGGGGCATCCGGACCCTGGTGGGCGCCAAGGTGGCGCTGGATAGCGTGAAGACCTTTCCCGATCACGTGGAACTGGACGTGGAGATAAACGGCTCCCCGGAGAGATTGTCAGCCGAAAGGTTGCTCATGGCCACAGGACGGGCCGGCGTAACCACCGGGATAGGATTGGAAGGGCTCGGGGTGAGATTAGAGCGGGGCTCCATTCAGGTCGACGGTCAGATGAGGACGGGCGTGCCACACCTGTACGCCATCGGCGACGTGGTCGGTGGACTGATGCTGGCTCACAAGGCGACCCACGAGGGGTTCGTCGCCGTCGAGGCGATTAAGGGCATGAACCCTCACCCCCTGGATCAAAATCGCGTTCCCAGATGCACTTACTGCCGGCCGCAGATCGGCTCAGTTGGATTGGGCGAGGAGGAAGCAGTACAGAAAGGCTACAGGGTGAAGGTTGGGAAGTTCCCGTTTGCGGCCAACGCGATGGCGACCATCCTGGCGGAGCGGGTAGGCTTCGCCAAGATCGTGGCCGACGAGGAGACGATGGAGATCCTGGGGGTGCACCTGATGGGGCCACGGGTCACCGAACTGATCTCCGGGCCGGCCCTGGCCAAGCTCCTGGAGTCCACGCCAGAGGAGATTGCCCTGAACGTCTTCCCGCATCCGACCCTGAGCGAGGTCCTGGGTGAGTCGGCGGAGGACGTGGAGGGCCAGGCAATCCACTTCTTCAAGGCAAGACAGCCGGTAGGATGATACCAGGACTGAGAATCGAGGACTGAGAATCAAGAGGGGAGAGGCCACCATCGACCTCTCCCCTCACTCTGTCCCCGGGGAAACTCAGTCCTCAGCCCTCGGGCTAAAACGGCACCGATTCCACCTTCACGATATCGGGAATCTCGCGCCGGATGGCGCGCTCGACGCCCATTTGGAGCGTCATCATCGACATGGGACACCCGGAGCAGGCGCCGGTGAGGCGCACCTTGACCACGCCGCCCTCTACGCCCACCAGCTCAATGTCGCCGCCATCCATCTGCAGGCCGGGTCGAATGGCATCCAGAACCTTCGTAACCTTGTCTTCCACGGACCTTACCCCTTTCACCGGCACTCAGCCGGTCTCATTCTAAATCTTGCAGCAGCTGTGCTGCGAGACGGGACAAGTACGCGAGTTCCCGGTCAGTTGTACTGAGCCGAGATCCTGTAACCGCACTGATGCTCGCCGTTGTGAGCGAACCCTTCCCTCTCCACCGGGACACCGAGTATCTTGCGAATGTACTCCAACTCAGCCGCACACACCTCGGGGTGCGACTGCGCTATGCGGAAAGCCGGACAGTTGTGCTGGCGAATGACATAACCGTCGTTGAGCTTTTCCCATTCCGCCATGGCGCCCTCTTCGCTTCGGATCCTGACGGCTTCGTCGATCCGATCCTCCAGCATCTTCCCATTCATGCGGCTCATATGCTTAGCAGCCCACTGAGCCGCCACGTGATCCACGAGTTGGTCCATCTGGTCCGGGCTCGCTATCGCCTTGAACCCGTTCAGAAAGCGGTCCGCCACCATGTGGTAGGCCGCCGGGAAGTACTCCTCCGCACCCTCGGCCAGAGAGTAAACAAAGTGCGGGCGGCCGATCCTGCCACGCACCTCCTCCGAGGTGACTAGATCGTCCCTCTCCAACACCGAGAGGTGCGCTCGAATGGTCACCGCCGAGAGGCCAATCTCTCTGGCAAGTTCGTCGAGGGTGGCGGTGCGATTTCGCTTCAGGATATCCAGAATCTGTCGCCGCGTCTTTTGCACCGACGTCTCCTCTCCAGTCCGGCGGACATACGCAGCTACGGCGTAGCCTCGACCGGAATATGGCGGCGCCATAGTAGCAGAGAGTCGAGATCTTTGTCAATTACAGACTATAGATACCTATGCTAAGGAAATCGCCGCCTAAGTCTGCCCAGCACGGCGGCGGGTGATCTCCACTGCGACCCAGTCCAGCGTACTACCCTTGATGGGCGCCCACGGTTTCCGAACCCGCACCTTGACCGCCTCTACCTCGAAGCGGGTCAGGATAGCATCCGCGAGCCGCTCTGCCACCGACTCCAGCAGATTGCACGGCTTCCCCTCCACCACTTCACGCGCAGCCTTGAAGACGGAGGAGTAGTTCACAGTCGTGGACAGGTCGTCGGAGAGCCCCGCCAGGGAGAGATCCCTGCTGAGTTCCAGGTCCACCACGAAGCGCTGGCCCTGGCTGCGCTCCTCCGGGTTCACGCCGTGATAGCCGTAGAAAACCATTCCCCGAAGGATGATCTTGTCCTCGGTCACAACCCCTGTCCTCACGGGCGCCCGGCGAGGCGCCCCATACGAAAGTGGTGCGGTCAGACCTGGAAAAGCGGGATGGCAACGGCGCTCCCGGCCAGGGAGAACGCCTCAACTGCCCTATTCGCTATGGCGTCACCAGTGAGCCCGAGTTTGCCCCGAAGCAGCGCGGGCGCCCCGTGCTCCACGAACTCGTCGGGCAAACCCACCGTCTCCACCTGGACCTCAGAAAGGTGATGGGAAGAGAGCATCTCCAGGACCGCTGCCCCAAATCCTCCCGCGATCACGTTCTCCTCAATCGTCATTACCCGCCCGCAGCTACGCGCGATCTCCACGATCAATCCTTCGTCCAGCGGCTTTGCGTAGCGGGCGTCCACCACCCCGGCACTGATGCCGCGCTTTGCCAGCAGCTCTGCCGCCTCGAGGGCCTGGCTCACCGCCGAACCGATAGCCACAATCGCCAGGTCGCCTCCCTGCCGAAGCAGCTCGCCCTTGCCCACCGGTAGCACCCTCAGCTCCACATCCATCGGCTCGCCCGTGCCCGCCCCGCGGGGGTACCGAATCGCGAACGCCCCCTTGCCCGAGGCGATGTACGAGATGCCGGTATGCACCAGGTGCTGAAGCTCATTCTCGTTTCGCGGAGCCGCCACCACCAGATCTGGCACGCAACGCAGGTAGCTCAGGTCGAAAATACCCTGGTGAGTCTTGCCATCGTCTCCCACGATCCCAGCCCGGTCGAGGGCGAACAGAACCGGCAGTTTCTGGAGACAGACGTCGTGGATGACCTGGTCGTAGGCGCGCTGCAGAAACGTGGAATAGATCGCGACCACCGGGAGCGCCCCGTCGGCCGCGAGGCCCGCGGCGAACGTGACGCCGTGCTGCTCGGCGATACCCACGTCGAACACCCGGCTCGGGAAGACCTTCACCGCATCGTTGAGGCCCGTACCATCCGGCATGGCCGCCGTGATGGCCACAACCTTCTGATTAGAGCGCATCTCCCTGGTCAGGGTCCGCCCGAACACCTGGGTGTAGGTGGGGGCCTTCTTCTTGACCGAGCCGTTGGGGGCCACCCCGTGCCAGCGGACGGAGTCCTCCTCGGCGGGACCGTAGCCGTGTCCCTTCTGAGTCAGGACGTGGATAAGGCAGGGGCCCCTGTACGCCTTGGCTCGCTGGAGCGCCTCCTCCAGCGCCACGATGTTGTGTCCGTCCACGGCTCCAACGAAGGTGAATCCCAGCTCCTCCCAGATAAGGTTCGGCAGCACCAGCGCCTTCACGCCATGCAGCACCCTCCTCACTGCGTCCCGAGCATCCTCGCCCTTGGGCAGCCGCTGAACTACCTGGTCAACCTCCTCCTTGGCCCGATGGTACCTGGGATCTACTCGGATCTGGTTCAGGGCACGAGAGATGGCACCAACGTTGTGCGCGATGGACATCTCGTTATCGTTGAGGATCACAATGAGGCGCGTGCCCAGGTGGCCAGCCTGATTCATCGCCTCTAGCGCCATGCCGGCGGTGAGGGAACCATCGCCGATGACCGCCGCCACGTGGTGGCTTTCGCCCTTCAGGTCGCGCGCCACCGCCATGCCCAGGGCAGCCGAGATCGACGTGCCGGCGTGGCCGGCTCCAAAGGCGTCGTGAGGGCTTTCCTCTCTGACGAGGAACCCGGAGATGCCGCCCAACTGGCGCAGTGTGTTGAAACGGTCGCGGCGGCCGGTCAGTAGCTTATGGACGTAGCCCTGGTGACCTACGTCCCACACTATCTTGTCCTTCGGACTCTCGAAGATCCTGTGGAGGGCGATAGTGAGTTCCACTACCCCGAGATTCGATGAGAGGTGGC
>JAJYKO010000100.1 GCA_021788565.1 Chloroflexota bacterium | reverse complement strand
CCGCGGGTGCCGCGGGACGGTTTCAGGTTATGCGTGAACTCGACAGGCTCCCCACCAATGGGGAAGTCCTTCCTCAAGGGGAAGAAATCCGCATCGTCGGGCAGGAGTATCCTGGTAAGATTGGGGTGGCCTTCGAACCTGATCCCGTACATGTCGAACGTCTCCCGCTCGTGGAAGTTCGCGCCTGGCCAGATCTCCACTACCGATGGCACCACGGGATCGCTCTCCTCCACCGGCACCTTCAGCGCGATACGCCGCCTGGATGCTGGCGAATAGAGGTAGTAGACGACGGCGAAGCGGGGCTCCAGTCCCATGGCCGAGTAATCCACACCCCACACGCTGGAGAGGTGTGCGAATTTCTCGGCGCCATCCCGCAGGAGGCGGCATGACTCCAGAAGCGACGCCCTATCCACAACCATCACGGAAGTACCGGCGCGGTCGATGTCCACTCCCAACAAACCCTCGCCTATGGCCGCGGAAACCGCCTCGACCGCCGGATCAGAATCGCCCATTGATATCCGCCTGCTTCTTGATCTTCTGCTTCAGGGTCTCCAGGGCCTCCAGAAGCATCTCGGGGCGCGGAGGACAACCTGGAATGTAGTAGTCCACAGGGATAATCTTGTCCACACCCTGAAGAATAGCGTAGTTGTTGAACACACCGCCCGAGGAAGCACAATCCCCCATAGCGATTACCCACTTGGGATCGGGCATCTGGTCGTATAACTGCCGGAGCACCGGTGCCATCTTTTTAGATACACGGCCGGACACTATCAGCAGGTCCGCCTGCCGAGGAGTCGCACGGAACACTTCGGAGCCGAAACGGGAAATGTCGTACCGGGACATGCTCGCAGCCATCATCTCGATGGCACAGCACGCCAGGCCGGATGTCAGGGGGTAGATGGAAGCTGCGCGCCCCCAGTTGGCGACCTTGGTGACGATGACGTTCAGGGCGCCGGGAAGCTTTTCTTCTACTCCCACTTGAAGCCCCCCTTCTTCCAAACGTAGAAGTAGCCCACTAACAGCACTCCCATGAAAGCTGCCATCTCCAGTAGGCCGAAGACCTTCAGCTGCCTGAGCGTCACGGCCCACGGATACACGAAAATCAACTCGATGTCGAAGAGGATGAACAGCATCGCCACCAGGGTGAAGCGGACTTCGAAGCGCCGTCTGGCGGATTGGGTAGGCACGATGCCGCTTTCGTAGGGCATCACCTTGGCGGGGTTCGGATTGTGAGGGCCAAGCCAGCGGGAGATGAGAAGAATCACCACCACCATGGCCGCGCAAACCCAGAAGAGGATCGCTATTGGAAGGTATTGTGCGGGCATACCAGCACCATCGCCAGCATCTAAAGATTGAGTGCAGATGGGACCTGTGACCGAAACTGGGGGGACAAGCGCCCCGTGAATGGAGGGTCGAGGTCACGGACTCACTGAGTTGTGAGTTATATCACAAGTTTCCGTGATTGTACAGCCAAAATTGATGAAGATTCGCCATTTTCATCGTCAAATTCCACGTGGGTCCGCGCCATGAGTTGCTGCCATCCTCCTTCGCGCCGCCTTCATGATACACTCACGCTGCACCCGAATATACAGCCCAGCGGGCAGAGGTGAGCGGTTGCCTACCAACGAGTCAACAGGGCGTTCCCAGCAGGATCCCGATGGCTGGGAGATGGACACCTCAGAGCCAGCCATCACCCCTGAAGCGGTTTTGGCCTACTACGGCCGGCTGATGGGCGGCGAAGTGGACATGACGCTGCCCGACCTGTTGGTGGCCACATTCCAGGTGACAGCTTTACGGCATCTCGCCGGACTCATCGGCACAGAAGTGGCCGACCGATGGCCCACGCCTATCTTCTGGCCGCTCGCCCGCGGCAGCTTCAGAGGACGAGATATCGCGATCGCCAGGCTGCCAATCGGTGCGCCGGCAGCAGCGGCCGCTCTGGAACTGATGATCACCGCGGGCGTGCGGACCGCACTAATCGTCGGATCGGTGGGAAGCCTGCGGCCCGACCTTCACACCGGCTCGCTTGTGATCGCCACCCACGCCGTCAGGAACGAGGGCACTTCTTACCACTACCTGGCGAGCGACCAGGTAGCGAACGCTTCGCCGGATCTCGTCCATGCGCTGGAATCGGCTGCCTACGCGCGCGCGAGCTCAGAGACGTCGGGCCCGGTCTGGACCACGGACGCCCCATACCGAGAGTGCGCCACGACCATCGCTCGCCTTCGAGCAGAAGGCGTTCTCGGAGTGGAGATGGAGGCAGCGGGTCTGTTCGCCGTCAGCCGTCACCGTGGTGCCCGAGCAGCCCTGATAGCAGCCGTCTCCGATGAACTCAGCGATGGATGGAGCCCCGGCTTCCACACGATGGCTTATCGACGCGCAATCCTCACCGCTGCTGGAATCGCTCTGGACGCCACATTTCTATGCTGAGATCATCGTCCGCGGCATCTTCATCATATTAGAAGCTCCTGAACCCCCTGAAAAAGGTCCGCTTCTTGCATCTACGGTCACGACAAGTATTAAACAAAAGTGGTCTGGGCTGTGCCCCAAACGGTTTACACGGTTCGCCCAGAGTGATCCCGCGGAACCTGCACACGCGAATTTACACTTGGGTTGGTCGAGGTAGATCATGTCCGCCCTGAGAAAGAATGAAGACGAGATCGTCCGCCTTCGTAGTGACGACGATATAGAGGCCTACAGGTATGCTCTGACCGGCCATGGGCCTCAGCACGAGACGATAATCGAAGTTGATCGGGACGATGATCTCACATCCGTCCGGAGTAAGCTGGAGAGCTCCAGCCTCCCTCGAGCGGTGATCATCATCCCTTCCGATGCCAAAACCCTGCGCGAAGGACTCGAGTTCAGGGTGCTTCGACGGCTGCAGCGGGAACTGGGACTGGACGTGGTGATAGTTAGCCCTGCCATGGACCGTCGGGGCCTTGCCCGGGAAAATGGCTTCCGCCATGTCTTCAACACGTTGAAAAGCTACTATCGTAGTAAGGACTTCGGGATAACCCGGATTGACGGCACACCTTTCACGGCCCCGGAGGAGTTTTCGCCGTCCATCGGAGTGGGTGGCTGGGGCATCGTGATCGGCGCGATCCTGGCGGCGGTCCTCGCCGCGGTGGCCTACGCAACGGTGCCAGTCGCCAGTGTGACCGTCTACCCGGAGTCGCAGCCGCTGACGCGCAACGTGGAGGTCCTGGTGGAAACCGGCGGCCCCAGTATAGACCTGACCGCGCAGCGGCTCTCTGGCAAGGTGTTGACCCAACAGGTCCAGGTCCAGGGCTCCATGAACGTCGTAGACAGTCCCGCGGCTGCTTCCGCCCCCGGGGCCGCATCGACACCCCAGCAGCCGAAGGTGATCACCCTCCAGCTTCGCGACGCGCTGCACAACAAGTTGATGCAGCAAGCAACCGCGCAGCTGAACCAACAACTGAAGGCACAGCTTAAGGGCAACGAGTCGCTGCCACAGCAATCCATCCAGACCCAGATCGTCGCGGAAAGGTACGACCACAGCGTGGGCGACAACGCTACTGAGCTCACCGGGTATATGGAGGTGAAAGCTACGGGGCTCGCCTTCAACAACGACGACTTCAACAACTTGGTGTACTCACTCTGGTCCCAGGACATTCCGAAGAACTTCACGTCACTCGGGAACCCGAAGGTGTCAACGCCCGCGGTAGTAAGCGCGGAGGGCCAGCAGATGACCCTAACAACCACGGCATCCGCCACAATCGAGAGGGTGATCGACACCAATGCTATCACCAACGCCGCGCGCTGGCAGACACCGGTCGCGGCTCAGAGAGCCATCGATGCGCTCGGCACTTTCACCCATCCGGCCCAGATCCAGATGTGGCCTGGCTGGGCGGGACGTGCGCTGCGCATCCAGGTGAAAACGGCCTCAGAGAGTACCGCCTCTGCCTCCCAGCAGCAATCGGCGGCGTCGGGCGCCCCATGATTCCAGGCAACCGTCCGGGGGTGCGGGTGATGTCGGGCGCCACTGTGCTCTCAATCTCGGCAGTATTCTCGCGTGCGCCTAGAGTGTTCATATGCTATGATGTCTTTCTGTAGGCCACGCGGTTTCCTCCATTCGTCGCACGTCACTATTCCCTGGAGAAGAGAATCCTTGGGCAAGGCCGATCTGCACATCCACAGTGATGTCAGCGATGGCATGGCTTCCGTCGACGAGATAATGATGTACGTCCAGGAGAACACGGACCTGGACCTGATAGCCGTCACGGACCATGACGCCGTCGCGGGTTCTCTGGCAGCGTTGCGCTGGGTAGAAGTCCACCCTTCATGCCGCTTCCGAGTCGTATACGGCACCGAAATCACCGCCGCCTTGGGAAGACACCTGCTCGCATATTTCTTTCAGCCTCCATATCCAGCCGAGCCGCTTCCTCGAGGCCGGAGCTACCGCGGCACCATCGATCTGATTCACTCCATGGGTGGAATAGTCGCCATCCCACATCCAACGGTCATGTTGACTCCCAGCGGTGGTTACAGACAGATCAAATCGTTGCTGAAGCAAGGCGTGGAGATCGACGGTATCGAGGTGTGTAACGCCGCCATAGCCGCGCGATACAACGAGGACAAGATAAGGGACTTCAACCAGCGGGAGTTTCACATAGCCGAGATGGGTGGGAGCGACGCTCATCACTTGGCTCAGATCGGCTCTGGGTACACGGCCTTCAAGGGTCACGCGGTCGCTGACCTGAGACACTCAGTTGGCCACCGAGGTACCCGGGCTCACTTCGGGGACGAGGGCACGGTCACCGTTGCGGAGCATGCTCAGCAGGTGTTCAAAAGCTGGGTCGAGAAGCCCACGCGAGGCCTGCGCGCCACCTTCGCCGATTGGTAGCTGCACCGCACCTCCACACCATTTCGCCCACTGTGTCGAAGCCATCGTAACGTTCTGGCCCCGTCGCCGTTTCCAGATAATGTGCAGGGTCGACCTCCGGCCGCCGCTTCGGCACTGGTTGGTTCGGCGGAGACTCCCCAACACCAACTTCACGTTTTCCTTCAAGCCCCAGTAGGACGAGCGGTAGCCTCACTCAACCGATGGCATGGGCATTCGCCTCTAAAGATCCGGCCGTCCCAAGCTTGGCGAGACCCGCCGGCGGGCAAACATCTCATCATCGATCGTCCAGGTGTGACCGCCGTCGACGGACTGTTCGCCTGTCCACCGAAAGCTGTCGGGGGTTATGTCGCGGAAGCTCCAACGCTCCCGTGGGTCCTCATCGAGTCCCTCCAGAACGATCGTGTCTTGGACCGGCCTGCCGAGAAAGCGCCGCACCCGACCGTTCAGGGGATCCAGCCACGTTGACCGCCACGCGTCAACGCGCGGATCGTAGAACCGAATCGTCGTGCCATGAAACCCGCGCATTTGGGCGGCATCGTTTGCGTCTAAAGGCACCCGCCAGACGTCCTGGACCGCACGTCCGTCCAAAATCCAGCCGACGTGCAATTCACCCTTGACGACGATGTTGGAGCCCGAGCGATCGAGGCCATGCCACTCGAGATCCCAGGACCCGACGAACTGACCAAAGAGCCGCAACGGTTCGGCCAAGGGCTCGTAGGCCCTCAAAGCGTGCAGCGCCTCGTTGAGCGAGTCCTTTCGAGTCATCTGAACTGCCTCCTTGGTTGATGATCCACCACCGTTCGCACACCATTCTCGCTATCGGCAGATGGCTGCGCAAGTGTGCCCGCGCGAGCCTGGCGGCACGATGATTGCGGCTCTGGCAGCGAGTCGTCCGGCATCACGGAGACGAGACACTCACGATTTCCCGCGGGTTTGCGGAAGCGTTGAATGTCCAGCATCGCAATACATCCTGTTCGTCTAGAATGGCCACGCGGTGGCCGAACCAATGAGGGAGTAAGAAGTGGCCCCAACCGAGCAGTACGACGCAATTGTCATCGGGTCTGGTCAAGGGGGCGGTCCCCTTTCAACTGCCCTGGCACAAGCCGGGAGGAAGACGGCGATCGTCGAGCGCAAGCACGTGGGTGGCACCTGCGTAAACGAGGGCTGCACGCCAACCAAGACCATGATCGCCAGCGGCAGGGTAGCCTACCTCGCCCGCCGATCCGGAGATTACGGAGTCTATGCCGGCCCAACAACCGTGGATATGTTGCGGGTACGGGCGCGCAAGCGGGATATCGTCGACCGCTTTCGATCCGGCGGCGAGAAGCAAATCAAGGCAACCGAGGGGCTGGATCTGCTGATGGGAGAGGCGAGTTTCACCGGTCCCAACTCGGTGGACGCTCGTTTGAACAACGGCACAGTGCGCCACCTGCACGCCGAGCAAATCTTCATCAACACGGGAGCCAGGCCCGGCGTGCCCGACGTCGCCGGGATGGATGGGGTACCGTTCCTAGATTCGACGTCGATCATGGAGGTGGACACAGTTCCCGAGCACCTACTGGTGCTGGGAGGCGGATACGTTGGATTGGAGTTTGGGCAGCTTTTTCGCCGCCTTGGCAGCCGCGTGACGGTGATACAGCGAGGCGGCCAGCTGCTGGCTCGCGAGGACCCCGATATCGCCGAGGAAGTCGCCAAGATCCTTCGGGAAGATGGCATCGAAGTGCTGCTGGATGCGACCACTATAAGGGCCGAGGCACGAGACGGATCTGTCCATCTGGTAATACGCGCTGGAGACGGTGAGCGGGAGCATACCGGCTCGCACCTGCTGGTGGCAGCTGGGCGAGCCCCCAACACCGAGGATCTCAATCTGCAGGCGGCGGGCGTGAAGATCGACGAGCGGGGCTTCGTATCGGTGAACGAGCGGCTGGAGACGAACGTGCCGGGCATCTACGCCCTGGGGGACGTGAAGGGAGGGCCGGCGTTCACCCACATCTCCTACGATGACTTCCGGATCCTTCGCTCCAACCTTATCGAGGGAGGGAACGCGACGACGAAAGATCGTCCGGTACCATATACCGTCTTTATCGACCCTCAACTGGGTCGCGTTGGGCTGGGCGAACAGGAGGCCCGGGAGCGAGGACTCAACGTCCGAGTCGCGAAGATGCCGATGAGCAGCGTGGCCCGAGCGCTGGAGGTCGACGAATCCCGCGGGTTCATGAAGGCGGTAGTCGACGCGGATACAGATCAAATCCTCGGTTGCGCGGTTCTCGGCATAGAGGGCGGCGAGGTCATGGCGATGTTGGAGATAGCGATGATGGGAAAGCTCCCCTACACGGCGCTGCGGGACGCCATCTTCGCTCACCCGACCTTGGCGGAGTCGCTGAACAACCTGTTCGCGACCCTCGAGGAGTGAGGCTATGCCACACGACACCACGTTGAATGCCCAGCCGGCACGTTCTAGCTGAGAGAATGCCGGCCCGTGGCATAGAACAGCGATCGCCGAAGAAGGGGCATGAGGCACAACCATGACAGATCCAGTCGCCTATAAATCCCTGGTGCGCATCGAGCGCGTCAAGGGCTCTCTGCGTCGCGCTTACTTGTCCGCGGAGCCACAGCCGGTATTCTTCGGGGTCCACTCGGAGATAGCCGAGCATTACGGAGTCGATCCTCACGTTAACGAGCCCCACGCCGCCACCCTCGACTACCTGGTGGCCGCGACAGCTGGTTGACTCACTGGCACCCTGGGTGGCGCGCTGGAAGCGCGCGGGATCCCGGCTGGAGAGGGCCGGCTGACCTCAGAAGCGGTGGGCGAGGTGGAGCTCGAGGGGAGGGTGCTGGTGGTGAAGCGCATCCACGTCAACTACTACCTCCGGCTCACGCCCGACAAGCGCGATGCGGCCCTTCGTGCGCACGCCGTTCATGCCAGTAGCTGCCCCATGTTCCGAAGCGTCGGCGGCTGCATAGACATCACAACCGAGCTGCAGATGGAGGACTTGCCCCAGGAAGAGTTCTAGGGCGACCATCGCGCCGTCTAGTCGCTGCCTGCTTTGCTGGGCCTTGAGGCCAGCCGCTCGTGAAGGTCGGCGACTGCGTCGTCTCGAACGTGGATCAACACGGTATCGCCTGCCAGCATCTGCGTGCTGCCCCGGGATATAACGGCCTCACGCTCTCGCTCAATGGCAACGACCAGTGTATCGGGGGGCAGCTTTAACTCTGCCAGTCTGCGACCCACCAGCGCCGTGCCAGGCTCGACCTTGACCTCCACAAACCTCGTGCCGTGAAGCTAGTGCGGCAGGACCGGGCGCTGACTCTGTGTCTTCATTCGGCCGAGCATCGATTTGCTGTAGGCTCGAATGACGTCGACGCAGTGAGAACCCTGAAGTTCGCGCGCTATACGCTGCAGATGTCCAGGCGGGAAAGGCCAATCCCGGTCCAGGAAGCGTTCCACCGGTACAGTTCCAGCCATCGGCCTCCCGTCCTGATCGCCAAGATCAGGCCGAGGCTCGAGTCCGCGAGCTTGGTACTCAGGAAGACGGCACCTTCCTGAACCTGCACGACGCTATAGACCTGGCGATATTGCTCGGCGACCTCCGGAGGAATATTGATTCTCTCGGGAGACAGTTTAACGTATTTGCCACGCCCCTTTTCGGTGTCCGGTATGTCCCCGAGCCACGGCAGCCTCACGGCCTGCCGGGCCCAGGACACCACGCAGATAGGCCGGGCACTTATCCCCTCTGCCTTCTCGTGCTGTCCAGGCTCTACCTCGGTAACCTCCAGGGGTCTCGCAGTAATACCCGTCTTCTGGATCCGCTCTACGAGACCGCGCAGCGTCTTCGTCTCCGCCGTGACGCTCGGCTGGGGTCCGACTGCCACCGATTGCGCAGGGGTTGTTGCCTTCTCCATCACTGCTTCGGTCGCCATGCCGGGCATGCTCCCGCTCAGGAGCTGTCTCGCCGTTCTAGTGTAGGCTCGCTCGAGATCGCGCCGGCTTATCATGCCTACCGGCCGCGAGTCTCGCCCCGACCTGTGTAGCACCGGCAGGCCCGAGATGTTGTGCTTGCTCATCAACTCCATCACCGTGGCGAGGGAATCTTCCGCGGTGGTGGTGACCACGTTGGTGGTCATGAAGCCCGCGACCTGCTGGCCGTTCCGCTCGGGAAGACGCAGGAGGTCTTCGCGGGAAACGATGCCCACGAGGCTATGTGTTTGGGAGTCCACGACAGGCAACGAGTTTTTGTGCTCGGCAGCGAGACGTTGCTCCACTTCCTTCGCCGTATCTTTGTTCGTCACGGGCACGACATCGGTTCTCATCGCGTCTCTCACCCGCAACTGGGCGAGGAGCGGCAAGGAATACTCGTTTCGGTGAGCCGGCGACTGGGCAGGGGATTCCACCTGGCTCTCGTAAATGGTGTTACGCCCGATAATTACGTACGCGATGCCAACCGCAAGCATGGCAGGTGCCAGCATCGTGTAGCTCCCTGCCATCTCGCTGACCATGAACATCACGGCGAGCGGTGCCCGGGCCACGCCGCCGAAGAGCGCCATCATTCCCACCACCACAAACGCTTCAGGGCTCGCCGGCACGTGCCCTACCGTACCGTACAACGCGGTCCACAAGGCCACCCCAGCATGCCACCAATGAACAACCCCGGGGCGAAAACCCCACCGCTGCCACCGGAGCCGATCGAGAGTGAGGTAGCCACTATTTTGCCAAAGACCAGGAGGACCATCAAACCAAGCGGGATGGTGGTCTGCGGCACCATGACGATCTGGAGCCATCCATAACCCATGCCAAGCACTTCCGGCAGGAAGAGGCCAATGAGGCCAACCGCCAGTCCCCCGATAGCCGGTTTGAAGACATTGGGAATCGCGAGGTGGTGGAAGTAGTCCCGCACAGCGTAGAAGACTCGAGGATACAGTATGCCCACAAAACCGCAGACCAGGCCCAGGAGGGCGTAGAAGATCAGGGAGACGGGATCGTTGAAAACGACGTTAAAATGGTTGCCGAAGATGGGAGTGTAGCCATCCCAGCTGGCAAAGATGGCGTAGCCTATCACGGAAGCAATGAATGAAGGGATGAGCGCATCTATCTCGAGCCCGTTGAGGTAAAGAATCTCAGCACTGAGCAGGGCACCGCCTACCGGTGCTTTGAATATTGCCCCTATTCCCGCGCCAATCCCTGCGGCTACCGCGATCCGGCGTTCCTGGACCGGCAGGTTGAGAAGCCGTCCGAGCAGGGACCCAAAGCCGGCTCCAATCTGGGCGGTCGGCCCTTCGCGGCCCGCACTACCCCCTGAACCGATGGTTATGGCCGAGGCCACCAACTTGACCAGTGGCACTCGAGCGCGTATCAGCCCCTCGTTGCGATGGAAAGCCTTTATGGCCGCATCGGTGCCGTGCCCTTCCGCCTCGGGGGCCAATGTGTATACGATTAGGCCGGAAAGCAGTCCGCCGAGCGTGGTCACCACCGGAATCATCCAGCGCCGGGAGATCGCCGTGATGACGGTCTGCCCCTCGCCGAGTGGAGCCGGTGGGACAAATCCGGCTCCCATACCTAGGAACAGCTGTGTCGACCAACTAATAGCGGAGTAGAAGACAATGGCCCCTATCCCAGCCACTATCCCTATCAGGCCGCTGATGAGGAGCCACTTTCGCAGGTAGTGGACATCAATTGACTCGATCTGTTCTCTAAAAGCCTGTGCCGCCCCTCCTATCATCTGTCCGTGGCGTCCGAGAGTGTACTCTGGGGCACAGCCTCCAGTATCGGCACTGTCATGTAGACAACAATGTTTCTCACAGCTGTTATTCTCCTTTATGGAGGATTATGGCCTGCGTCATGGCTGAGATCACTCCCTCTTCTACCACAGCGACAACGCCATGGGGACCGCTGACGACAGGTCGGGGCAGGCAGAACGTTCGAACCGCCGATCGATTCTCGGCAACGCTGGGGACAGACGGGAATCGCCGGCACCACGCTGGAGATGATGCTAAGATCTGCTGCGCATCAGCGAGAGGCTACGGCGGGGAGGCAATGCACGCAAAGCACATCCTCTTGATCAGTGTGCTTGCGTTCAGCGATGTCACTCTTCCTACCTAGCGGATGTTCCGCGGCTGCAACAAATCTATGTTAGACCGGGTCTTATCGCCGGTCAAGCGTAGCAAGAACATTGTAGCACAGCGACGGGGTTCAGTTGCTGGATAAATACAAGC